>JAPLCR010000019.1 GCA_026392135.1 Armatimonadota bacterium | reverse complement strand
TGTGAAGAAGGTGACGGGTAGGACGGTTCTGGACTATCTTACACCTCGCCTTTTCAATCCGCTTGGCATAGAGGGGCAGACATGGGAGACTTGCCCCAAAGGAATCAACACAGGGGGGTGGGGATTGAAGGTTAAGACGGAGGATATTGCTCGCTTCGGACAACTCTACTTACAAAAGGGGCAGTGGCAGGGCAAGCAGCTTGTACCGGCAAACTGGGTGGCTCAGGCGACCTCGAAAGTGGTAACTAACGGCGATCCTGCAACAGGAAGCGATTGGAGTCAGGGCTATGGCTACCAGTTCTGGCAGTGTCTTCACGGCGCGTATAGAGGAGACGGCGCGTTTGGGCAGTACTGTATTGTTATGCCTGAACTGGATGCCGTTCTTGCTATTACCAGCGGGGTAGGCGATATGCAGGCGGTTTTGACGCAGGTGTGGGAGCATCTCTTACCTGCTATGCACTCCTCTACACTTCCCTTGAGCGAAGCAGAGGGCACGCTCAAGCGTCAACTTGCTAGTCTATCCGTTCGCCCGCCGGAGGGCAAAGTTTCCTCTCCTACCGCGAAGCGAGTCTCCGGCAAGACCTATCGATTCGAGGCAAACGATCAGAAGATACAGTCTCTTACACTTAGGGCGGACGGCAAGCACTCCACGCTTATTGTACACGATGAGGGGGGGGAGCACTCTTTCTTATGTGGAAGCGGCTCTTGGGTCAAAAGCACCACCTCTCTTCATGCGGAGCCAGCCCAAAAGTCGGCTCTTTGGGGCGCGTGGACGGATGAGAACACTTTCACCATTCATAACTGCCTCTACGAGACTCCCTTTCTCTTGACCATAGTATGCACATTTGCGGGAGAGCAGGTGACTTTCAGCTCCGGCATGAATGTGGGTTTTGGAAAGGCAAAGCAGGTGCCGCTTGTTGGGCGTTCCGGGTAGAGCGACATCGACAGCAACACAAGTACAGCCCCCCGCGCTTTCACGGCGCAGAGGGCTGTTCTCTTTAGGTTAGCCTATGGTGATTCTGTAACGATGAGGGATGCGCCTCCGGTTGAGGAGTTATCGAAAGCGTCCCCTGCGAACGAGGTCGTTATCTTGTGAGTTCCTACCGTCAGGTTCAGCGTGTAGGTGAAGGTCGCAACCCCGCTCCCATCGGTTGTTGCCGTTCCCACCGCCACGCCGTCCACCTTGAAGGTAACGGTGCGTCCCGCCAGCCGGCTTCCGTCTGTAGAGCGCTTCAAGTAGGCTATCAGGTTCACGCTGCTACTCTGCGCCCCGGTTATCTGGTCGGTAGGCAGTTTCGTGTTCGACTTCGCCACCGTCAGCGTTCCCGAACTACTGGAAGCGGCGTACTGGCTCGTTCCGTCGAAATTCGCCGTGAGGGTGTGCGAACCCGCGGAGAGTTCCGGTATCGCGTAGGCGTAGATCGCGAAGCCTTGCGCGTCCGTCGTCGCTGTGCCGACCACGCTTCCATCCACCGAGCACAAGACGGTCTGACCAACAACGCCGTTTAGGTCGGAGGTTCGCTTGAGGCGGAATTTGAAAACCTGCGTCTGCCCGATAGTTCCAGAGAGGCTGACGCTAGAGAGGGTGGTGTTCGTTGCAAGCGCGGTGAGAGTCCCTGTCGCGCTGGAAGCGGCGTAGTCGGTATCTCCTGCGAAGTCTGCGGTGAGAACGTGGCTCCCTGTCGAGAGGGTGTCGCTGATGCGATAGGCGAACTGCGCGTAGCCGTTGACGTTGGTGGCTCCGGTTCCCACGCTGGTTCCGTCGATGCTGAACGTGACGGACTTCCCTGTGAGGTTCTCTCCGTTAGGTCTTCCACGAAGCCGCGCCGTAAGACCTATCGCCTGCCCGAAGTTTCCAGAAGCGTTGAAGGCATCTAGGCGAGGAGCGCGGGTGAGAGCGTAACTGGAGCTGGAATTAGCACCAGAAGCGATAAAGTTAATCCCCGTGATATTGGAGGTCTGAACGGGAGTGTGTCTCGTTAGTGGTCCCGTCTCCGAGTTGACCGCTAGAATTGCCTCCCCACGCCCACACGGTTCCATCTGATTTCAAGGCGAGAGAGTGACGGTTTCCCGCTGAAACCTGTGCCATGCCTGTGAGATTGGAGATCTGAACGGGAGTGTTTCTGCCAGTCGCGGTTCCGTCTCCCAATCGACCGTTATCATTGAGACCCCATGCCCATACGGTTCCATCTGATTTCAAAGCGAGAGAGTGAAAGGTTCCTCCTGAAACCTGAAGTACGTCTGTGAGGTTCGAGGTCTGAACGGGAGTGGATTCTGTGTCAGTCCCGGTTCCGTTTCCCAGTTGACCTGCTCCGTTGAATCCCCACGCGTAGATAGGCTTTTCGACGGCGTGCGCCGCCAGAGACGCGAAGAGTAGTAGTAGGGCGATTAGCCCTAAGTAGAGTCTTGTTTTCATAGTCATCCCTTTCGGTGCAACCCAAGAGTTCGAGCGTTACTGCAATACGTCTTCTTAGTCGGAAGGCGGCTTTCGCGGTTGCTCTACGTTTGGGGTTGGGATACCCCGTGAGTATAACAAAGGAAAAAGGAGAATAGAAGAGGGGTGTGAATGTTTATCACACAGTGGAGGAGCGGTAGTGTCTTGTATTTCTACCAGATAGATTTAGAGTATACACGATTTAAG
>JAPLCR010000105.1 GCA_026392135.1 Armatimonadota bacterium | reverse complement strand
TGTGGATACAGACGGTTCCAAAATTTAGATCGTGTACCTGAATATCAGTAAGCCCTGCGGTCTGCATAGTTTCAGAGAGCTTCTCGCGAGAAACAAAGTGCTTCATAGACTCAGGCAGGTAGCGGTAAGCCTCTTTACGGCTGAGTAGCCCGCCAATGCGCGGCAAGACGTGGAACAAGTAAAAGTCAATGAAGGGCTTATACCAACGCTTCAGAGGGCGATTAAACTCTAATATCACCACACGCCCGCCATGGCTAGCGACCCGTGCCATCTCCCCTACCGCTTTTTCAATATGAGCCACGTTACGAATACCAAACCCCACAGTAACCACCTCGAAGGTGTGAGAGGGGTAAGGAAGTTGTTCGCAGTCGGCGACCATCATCGTAATAGGTGCGGAGGCACTCAGCGTCTTGTGGAGTCCATTGCGGATCATCGGCTCACAAAAATCAGACCCTATAATATGCCCGTGTGCGCCCACAGCATTCGCGAGGTCTATCGCGAAATCACCGGTTCCTGTACAGACATCAAGGCACTGCGAACCGAGCGCAGGCTTGGCAAGCCTGACCGCTAAACGCCGCCACACCTTATCCTGATTAAAACTCAAAACGAAGTTGAGCATATCGTACTTATCGGCAATACCCGCAAACATATCGCGCACATATACCTCTTTTTTGCCTGTATAGTAGGTCGGCGCGGACTCGATAGGTTGGGTATTCGCCATAATCTCAACGCTCTCATCTGTGTAAAGAGGTCATCGGTCAACCATCTTCTCTACACACTTTGTTCTCAAATTCACAATGTAATCTATTATACCCTTTTTGAAGCAGTGTAGTGCATCTCCCCAGCACAGGTTTCTTAGCCCTACAAAAAATCATTGTCGACACAGTACCCCACAACAGAATTTGATGATAGAATGCTCCACCTCCACTCATAACTGGCAGAGTAAGAGTAAGGTTCGACTATCTCCAACGAATCGTCAAACTCAAAGTTTCAAAAAAAGCAGGAGGCTACTTGTCTCGTTTTAACAACTCACCTTACGCAGAGGATCTGAACTAGCCCTCACCCTGTCCTAACGGACATCCCTCTCCCAATTCTGGGCGAGGGAGCCTGTCTGAAAGGTCTGTAGAGCGGACATTTCGCTTTTTGGAACCCAAAGCAGAGAAGAAACCCGGTAAACTGGTCGCCTTAGTTCCCCTTCGCCCAGTATTGGGAGAAGGGGCTAGGGGTTGAGGGCTACTTACTGCGTAACATGAATTAACAAGAAAAATTGCCAGTTTCGAGTGGGTGTGAAATACACCACAGCTAGCGTGTCGCGGGTTTCACGGTGAGAGTATGAGATGCGTGGTAACATAGGTATCATAAGGTTCGCGGGAAATGAGAGAACTCTCTCATACGAAATCAAATAAATTGTGTGCAGTGCGAAAAACTTAAAAATCAAAATATCGTTTCAACCGTGTGTAAGTATGCGAAAGGTTTCTTAAAGTTCGCAACTCCCCTCTCCAAATTTTACAGGGAAGGGGGAGTTGTAAAAAACAAGAGACAGGAGAAAAAGAGAACTCCTGCGGAACGAATTGCAAAAACACAAAAAGGAAGACACTCAAATGCAAGCCGTATATCAAACAGAAATCTCTTTTTCAGACTTTGTATCTAATCAGATTTTGGCAATACTGCCCAATACTGAGGGGAGTACCCCGCTATGGGTCTGGCAAAATGCGGTAGTGGGTGGACCGGCAAACCTCGTGTCCAATGCGACCGCGCTCCCAATTGGAAAAGGCAAAATGCTCTATCAATCCATCTGGTCAGTAGACGAGCGATACACCTACAACGCCACGATACTTCGCAATGGCAGTGCCGCATTCGCCCGTATTCTCGGCTAGTTTGGCCAAATAAAAACGATAAAATTATAAAAATAGGAAGTTGAAATGCCCCTCTCCGCAAAAATAGGAGAGGGGCATTTTCTGTTTAGGGCTTCGCGGCGGGCGCGGCTTCGGATTTCGTCTCCGCCTTCGCGGGTTCAGGCTTCGTAGCCTCCGGTTTTGATGTGTCGGTTTTTGGTGCTTCCGTAGGCGTTTCGCCCCTCTCCGCCTTCTCTTTCTCCGCACGTCCGGTCTTATCGTAATCGGTTACATACCAACCTGTCCCCTTAAAAACGATGCCTACAGGGTATAAAAGGCGTTTCACGCCTCCCTGACACTCAGGGCAAGTTTTTATCGGGTCGTCGCTCATCTTCTGACGGGTTTGAAATTCGTGTCCGCATTCGGTACACTGATAACCATACATTGGCACGTTTTAGTATCTCCTTCTTAATCGCGCATTTTGTAGATAACGCATTATATCCTACGCAACCGCGCT
>JAPLCR010000595.1:3038-8725 GCA_026392135.1 Armatimonadota bacterium | reverse complement strand
CCATATTTAGGGCACGCAATCGCCTGCTCAATACTCAAACCGCCCACTGCCTGTACTGGAATGGAGACTGCTTTGACCACCTCTGCCAGTTCATCAAGCGGACTAGGCATCCCACCCCCATAACGCGCCTGCACTTCGGGGTCGCGGCGCTCGTCGTAACCAATATGATGAATCACATAGTCACAGCCGAGGTCTTCCAGGATCTTCGCACCGTCTATCATACTAGGGCATCCGAGATTATCCCCCATCACCTTAATGCCATAGTCCTTACCCGCTTGAACCACCTGCTTAATCGTTGCGGGGTGTGCCCGCGCCATTACAACAACGTGGGTTGCACCAGCTTGCGCCATCATCTCTGCTTCAAGATAGCCTCCATCCATCGTTTTTAGGTCAGCAACAATGGGGGTCGTCGGGAACTTTGCACGTAGAGCGCGAACCCCGTGCAGTCCCTCCGCAAGAATAAGAGGCGTGCCCGCCTCCAGCCAGTCTATGCCTGCCCTCATCGCAATCTCTGCGGTACTCAATGCCTCTTCGATACTCGTTAAATCGAGTGAAATCTGTACAATAGTCTCCAATTCGCTCTCCTTTTCTTGCCGCGCCTTTTCGCCTTGACGGAATGGGCGCAGTTCGCCTATAATCTGGATAGCCAACATTTCAACACCTGAGAGAGGAAACCCTCTTGAATCGCCCATCAAACCCCAGAACTTCACGTAGAGTAGTAAAAAGATTCGTTCCTGCCCCCGCCAAGCCAGAGCGCACTCTCTCTATTCAGGGTGAATTTATCACACTCGGACAACTCCTCAAGTTCGCCAACGTCGTTAGCGGAGGCGGAGAGGCACGAATCTATCTGGAAAGCCAAGGTGTCAAAGTAAACGGCGAGCCAGAGGAGAGGCGCGGACGCAAAATACGCCCCGGAGATACGGTGGCAACACCAGATGAGACACTGCGTGTTGTTGGGGAAGAGAGGGAGGTAGAGTGAGCCTCTCTCGCAAATGGTTCACGCTTCTTGCTCTTACTGGGATACCACTCCTCTTTACGGGCTTGTGGCAGGGCTTTGCTGAGCTGAGTGTAGCCTGCTATGGCGTACTCATTGCTCTTGCATGGTTCGATTGGCGCAGGGTAGCCCCGCGCCAAAGCTTGAGCATCGAACGAGAAGCAGAGGAGCGATACCTACTTCAGTCCGAAAGTGAAATTCTGCTTCGTGTAGAGAACAAGGGGGCAGTACCCATCACACTTGAGATAAAAGACACGCCTCCTGCACACTGGAAGACAGACCATCTCGAAGAGGGGTATCGCTATACCATTGCACCGCACACACGCCGTACACTTACCTACCACGTCACGCCCAATGAGCGGGGTGACACCGCGTTTGGTGCTATTTACGTGCGTCAGCAGGGAGTGCTAGGGCTTGTCACTCGACAATGGAGCCTCCCCGCTCCGGTTGAAGTGCGGGTCTATCCCAACCTATTCAAGGATGCCACGCTCGAACTTACTGCCCACAGAGGACGGTTACAGATGGCAGGCGTTCGTGCTATGAGGATTCAAGGTGTAGGGCGTGAATTTGAGAGTCTTCGCGACTATCAGCAAGATGACGAACTGCGCCGAATCGACTGGAAGGCGACAGCGCGGCGCGGTAAACTCATCTCACGCCAATACGAGACCGAGCGTTCACAAAACCTCTTCCTGCTCTTCGATGTTGGGCGCACCATTGTCGCCGATATAGATGGCGTGCCCAAATTAGACTACGCCCTAAACGCAGGGCTACTGTTGGCGTATGTCGCCCTTCAGAGTGAAGATAGGGTAGGCGCAGTAGTGTTTTCAGACAAAGTACACTCATTTTTGCCGCCGCGTCGGGGGAACACCCAACTCGAACTGCTCCACAAAAGCCTCTACAATATCCGCGCAACTTTTCAAGAGACCGACTACCGCACTGCACGTACCGAGCTTCAAGCACGCTGGCGCAAGCGTTCGCTAGTTATCTGCTTCACCGACCTCTGGGACAGCGAATCTTCGCGCTACACTATTGAAGAGATCAGCGCACTCCGGGCGCAACACTTTGTAATAGCGGTCTCCCTTTTAGATACCAACCTTCTCCGCGCCTCCGAACAGCCCGTGACGACACCCGAAGAGGCGTATCAAAAAGCAGCAGCAGTGCAGGTTTTGGAGGAGAGAGCGCAGGCTCTTGAGCTACTGAAACTACGCGGGGTCTTTGTTATTGATACTCCTGCGGAGAAGCTCTCGGCGGCACTAATTCAGAGGTATCTGGAGATTAAAGAGCGGATACTTCTGTAACGAAGGGGGGCGAGTGCGCTCCATGTTTCTCCTACTGATGCGAATCCGCCTACAAAGCGCGAAAAACAGCCTAATCGATTCTCTACGCCGTCACCCCTTTTGGACACTACTCCTCAGCCTGTTAGGAGTAGCTCTCTTCGGGGTAGTCTTCTGGCTATTCGCGGGCTTGTTCTACTTTGCCAATAGAATCCACGCCCTCAACGAGATATCCTATCAGGTCTTCTACCTCCTCTTTCTATTTCTGTTCGCGGGAGCCGTGCCATTTATCGCCTCCACCCTCCTTCATTCCAAAGACTATAGCCTCCTGTTCCATGCCCCCCTACGCCCACGCGCCATTATCGCCTCAAAACTAATAGATGCCACTGTCACCAGCTCTATGCAGTTCATGGTGTTGGGAGTTCCTGCGATAGGAGCGTGTGCCTATGCCCTCAAGGTTAGCCTGTTGGGTTGGTTGCTACTGCCCATTCTTGTGGCGCAGTTTGCGCTCCTGCCCATCTTGTTTACCGCACTAGGGCTTCTTACCTTGCTTCAACTGCTCGGTATGCGGCGTATGCGCTCTGCCATTGCCCTCCTCAATGTTCTTATGGGGCTGTTCGTCTGCGTAATTGTCCTTGTGCAAGCCCAGCATATTCCGCTACATCAAGACATATTTTCGGGAGGTATGCTCACCGCACCCGTTGTGCCGAAAATACCTACCTCTGGGATACCCCGTGTTATGCCTTCTGCGTGGTTTGTCTCCCTGCTTCGCGCTCTAGTGCATCCCACCGCTCAATGGATAAACGTACTCTCTTATCTTGCCCTCATCACGGGGATAAATGGGGGACTATTTATGCTCTGCCTGAAACTAGGAGAGCGTAACATCTCCTCTGCGAGTATCGAAGAGGGAGAGAGTGAAGGCGTATCTACCGCGCAAGCAACCCCCCTCCACAGCAGATGGTACCGCTACTTCGCAATGCCTGTTGCGGGGCTTATTCGTAAAGACCTGCTCTACATTCAGCGCGACACGCTTCTTCTCTCCCAACTCGCCATGCCGTGCCTACTGCTTGTTGTGCCGCTCATACTAATAATGACCGGCGGTGTAGATGCGCGAGAGGGGTTTCTACCGTTATCGCTCAGTATGATCAGCATTATCCTTTTTATGCAGACGAGTATTCTCTCCCTCTCCTCCATCGGTATCGAAGGGCAGAGTTTCTGGCAGTATCTCTCCTCCCCAAACAGTGGTAAACAGCTACTATGGGCGAAATTTGTGATGAGTACTCTCCTTTCGGGGGGAGTGAGTGCCCTCTTCATACTCTACACGGTCATTATTGCCCACTTAGAATGGTACTACGCACTGGTACTACCGCTTTTCCTACTTGTTTGCGCGAGTGGGCTGTGTGGTCTGGGGGTGGGCATCTCCGCTGTGTTTCCCCGCTTCGTCTATGAAAATCCGGCGCAACGGGTAAGCGTATGGGCACTGATACTCGGCTTCTTCGGTGCTGTCGCTTATATTTTCGTTACCTTCTTTGTTATGTTGGGCGCGTGGCTGTCTCTGGAGTTTTGGAAACCAGACAGACCGTACCTTATCTGGCTTCTTGCGGGTATACTACACCTTGCGCTTACCGCGTATATCGTCTTTATCTCCCTAACACTGGGGGCGAAGCGTATCGAAAAATATCAGTGGGAGGCTTAGAGACAGAGACGCGCATGATGAACCCAAAACGCGCTAGATTGGTTATTGGCGGAGGGCTACTGCTAGCAATAGCGGTTTTTGTGGGCTACCTACTCCTGCAAAAGTCTCTTGAAGACCAGAAAATCCAGTTGGGTCTCACGAATCTACGTCGACTAGGAATAGGCTACCTGCTCTACGCGCAGGACTGGGACGGTCTGCCCACCCCCATGTCTTACAAAGATGCGGATGGCAAACGAACGAACTGGACGGAGCTTCTCTCCGCCTATATCGACCCAACCAACCTCGAAAACCCGCTCAACCCCCTGCCCTCCGGTGCTCTCCACGCCCGACATCAGACACTTGTGAAGACGGGCTACGCCCTGAACTATCGCTTCTGGGATACATTCGGCAAGGGCGCTTACCCTCTCGAAAACCTTGAGATTCCTGCCCAGACCGCGCTTTTTGTGGAGGCGGGTAGCGCGTGGCGCGACCCGCTCTCGCCAACCTCCGACAAGAAACCTATCGCCCTCTGGGATTATACCGATACGACGGAGCGTATAGACGGCTACTATCCCTACCCTTCCGCTCGAACGGGCAAGACGGCGGTTGTCGCCGCAGACGGGCATATCGTCGTTGTAAAGGTCGCCTACTACGCCCCCTCCCCGCTACATAACCAGCTCTATGGTCGGCTTGGCGGTAATATCTTCAACTGGAACGGCGGCTTCGAGAACGGGAAGACAGACGCAAAACCAAAGGATTAACACCATTGACCACTCCCCTGCACACGAATCGCTTAATTGAAGAGACTAGCCCCTATCTCCTCCAACACGCCCATAATCCCGTTGACTGGTTCCCTTGGGGCGAGGAGGCGTTTCGCATCGCGCGGGAGACCAATCGCCCCGTCCTGCTCTCAGTGGGCTACTCGGCGTGTCACTGGTGTCATGTTATGGAGCGGGAGAGCTTTGAGAACTCCGACATCGCCGACATTATGAACCGCTATTTCGTGAACGTGAAGGTGGATAGGGAGGAGCGTCCCGACGTAGACGCTATCTACATGACGGCGGTGCAACTGCTGACGGGGCAGGGGGGCTGGCCCATGACGGTCTTTCTTGCGCCGGACGGCAAGCCCTTCTACGGCGGAACCTACTTTCCTCCGCAGGATATGTACGGCAAACCGGGCTTTCCGCGCCTCCTCTACGCCATTGCTGAGGCGTGGACGAGCAGGCGCGGCGAACTGGAACAGCAGGGCGCGGACATCGCGAAGGCACTGGCGACGGAGAGCGACCTCGGCTCCCGCGCCTCCGGAGAGCTCCTTACGACCTCCATGCTGGATACCGCCTACAGTAAACTCGCGCAACGTTTCGACTCGACGCACGGCGGATTCGGGGGAGCACCTAAGTTTCCACAGCCGGACACGCTGAACTTTCTCCTCAAACTCCACGCCCGCACACGCCGACAAGACCCCCTCGACATGGTGGAAAAGACCCTGCACGGCATGGCGCTGGGCGGTATGTACGACCAACTCGGCGGGGGCTTCCACCGCTATAGCACGGACGCGACATGGCTCGCGCCCCACTTCGAGAAGATGCTCTACGATAACGCGCAACTGGTTCAGACCTACGCCCGCGCCTATCAGATAACGCGCAAAGCGTTCTACCGGGGCGTGGCGGAGGAGACTTTGGAGTATGTGCTTCGCGAAATGACGAGCGCGGAGGGCGGCTTCTACTCGGCGCAAGACGCAGAC
>JAPLCR010000595.1:0-3007 GCA_026392135.1 Armatimonadota bacterium | reverse complement strand
TCTGGTCTCAGGCGGAGGTTATCGCTCTGCTTGGGGAGCGCGACGCGGCTCTTTTCTCCGCTTTCTACGATGTGACGCGGCACGGTAACTGGGAGGAGACGAACATTCTCCACGTTGTGAAGGACGCACGGGGCGTTGCAAAACAGTTCGGCTTGTCTTTAGAGGAGACGGCGGAGGCACTGGACGGGGCGCGGGCGAAACTGCTTGCGGAGCGCGAAAAGCGCGTGAAGCCCGGTCTCGACGACAAAATCCTAACGGCTTGGAACGGGATGATGTTATGCGGATTCGCGGAGTGCTATCTGATTTTCGAGCGCGAAGACTTCCTGCAAGCCGCGCTTCGCAACGCCGATTTCGTCCTCTCAACCCTCGCTTTCAGGGATAAGGAGGGCTACCTGCGCCTTCTTCGCACTGCCCGAAACGGCAAGGCGAAACTGAACGGCTACCTTGAGGACTACGCCTGTTACGCGGAGGGCTTGCTCTGGCTCTACGAGGCGACGGGCAACGGGCAGTGGCTGAACACGGCGGCGGAACTGATGGAATCTATGCTGAACTACTTCTGGGATGAGGAGGGCGGAGGCTTTTTCACGACGAGCGGCGACCACGAAGCCCTTGTGCATCGCCCGAAAGACTGGGACGATAACGCCACGCCTAGCGGCAACTCCGTAGCGATGGAGGTCATGCTGAAACTCTCCCTTCTGCTGGGGCGCAGCGACTATCGGGAGCGGACGGCGCGGATGTTGCGGAGCCTCGGCGATGTCTACCAGAAAATGCCCTACGGCTTTGCACGGGGCTTGAGCGTTCTGGACTTCTACCTCGACTCGCCGAAAGAGATAGCCCTGCTTGGCGACCTGAATGCCCCCAAAACGCAGGCACTTCGCCGCGTCCTCTACGAAACCTACCTCCCGAATCGCGTGGTGGCGTTCACGCCCGACGGCGATTCGCTTCCGGAGGGCATTCCGCTCCTTGAGGGGAGAACGCTTCGCGACGGCAAGCCTACCGCCTACGTCTGCACGAACTTCGCTTGCAAGGAGCCGGTTACGTCGGCGGAGGCTTTGCGGGGGCAGTTGAAGTAAGGAGGAAAGAGGCGACAGAATAGCGAATGGTAGGCTAAAGAGCGCAAAACGCTCTTTTAACCCCTGCTTGCGGGGTTTGAACGGAATCAGCCGTATTTAACAACTAGGAGGGCTAATCCCCATGCCAACAACATATTTCAAAACGAGCCGTCGCTTATTCCGCATAGGGCTTGCGGTCGCCCTTCTCTCTGTGGCTCTCCCAAATCACGCCATCGCTAACAACGCCCCCAAAACTCCCCCGGCGAAACAGACGAAAGTGCCCTTCTGGACGAGCGACGCGGGAGCGCATACCGTTCCCGCGACGGACGCTTCCATTCTCTCCTCTCCATCGCTCTCAAAAGAAGATAGGGCGCTAGTGCGCTGGTGTCTCGCGCGGTATGGCTTGCCGGGCGTTTACGCCGACCAAGAGGTGGTGGAAAGAGCGGCGGAAAGAGCCGCCAAACGCTTTTTTGACAGGATGCCGTCTGCCGAGATTGCGCGTCGCCTCACGCCTATCCGAAAGGCGCTCTACCGAGGAACCCGCGCCTACACAAGCGTCTCTTTTGTTCTGGCGTATTATGGGATTGACTTTGAAAAGAACGCCCTCCGCGTTGTTGAATCCTTGTCTCTGATGATACTGGACAAGCCTTCCAAATTGAAATTAGCCGGTCTCGCATCACTAGGACAAGACTCTGGCGGGGCGGAGGGAGTTCCAGCCGCTGTAACCAAGTTATACGCCAGAAATCAGTCGGCTTCGTTGCTGAGGGCGTATCTACACTCCCCTGCCGATGGTACTCTGATGGAGGATAAGTGTTGGACGCTGGGCGGATTTTTCTTGAAATATCCCGCGCAAGTTTTGCAAGCAGCGGCGACTCCGCGCGATATGGAGAGCTTGGCATTTTATGCTTACGAAGTGTCTGACGACCATAGGAGGCGGAGGGGGCGGAAGGTTTGGCGCATCTTAGATAAGTTGGAAGGCGATAACGACGCTATTATCGTTCGCCTCGCGAAGCGGTTTAGAAAAGTTTACGCACGCGAAGTCGCCGAGCATTAATGGCTCGCCTTACGCAGAGAGGTGGCGGTGCGGCATTGGAAGGTTTGTCGCACTCCTCAAAGCCCTCCCTGTCTATCCGCCCCTACGCAAAAAGAAGGATGACACAGGGGCAGTGCGTAACGTGAACTAGAGAGGCTTCTCCTCTTTCACCTTCGGAAATAAATCCGCGACAGGCAAAGCGGCCTCAGAGCGAGAGAGCGGGGCTACCGTGTCCCCTGCCAGCAGTATCGTTACCGCCGCGTACCCCTCTGCGGAAGGTTCGCGGTGAACCAGAAGGCGTTCGCCCTCCGCGTCCACTATCCAGTACTCCGGGATGCCGACACGGGCGTAGAGGTTCGCTTTCGTGGTCATATCGTATTCGAGGCTACTATCTGAGACCTCTGCGACAAGGAGAATGTCTTCGGGAAGGGGGTTATCGTCATAAGCGATAGCACCCTCTGCTGTTATGGCGATGTCTGGCTCCGGCTTATTGTAGCGCCCCAATTCGTCCAAAATGCGAATCGAATGTTGCACACGAATCTGGTCTACTGAAAACAGGCGAGATAAAATCGCCATCAGGATCGTCGTTAGTTTTGCGTGTCTTCCTCCGCTTCCCATTTTGTCGATTATCATCCCTTCAATCAGCTCGTAGCGTCCCTGTAATACTCCCAAATCGCGGAGGTTTTCGCACTCCTCCACCGTCCAGCGCTTGAATTTCGGGGGGATTGGTGCAAAGGTTGTCATAATTTATAGTCTCCTCTCACAAATGGTCGCTTCTAAAACGAAGTATACACTTGTCTCTCAAGCAATGTCAAGACAGGGCGAACGCATCATAATTCGCCATTATCGCGCTACAGTGAATATTTGTATCCATATCACCTTGTATACTAAGTAGTGGCGTTTTCTTGGGCTTGTGGTTCAG
>JAPLCR010000566.1 GCA_026392135.1 Armatimonadota bacterium | reverse complement strand
TTTCCGGGAAGTGAAGGGCATAAGTTGATTCCAATTCTCCTGCTTGAACCATTGCGCTTGTTGTTGCGCGGAACCAAGAAGGCGGTTTTGCGGGGCGGTAAATGTCGCATCCCTGTCAGGGAAGGAGCGGCAAGAAGCATAAATCATGCCTATACACTCGCCTCAACCTATTATGAGCCGGAGCGTATGTCGCACTCAGGAAATATGTTTCGTCAATGTTTCTTCATGGAGAATCAGAAGTTTGTCCCGTTAGACGCTCTGCGTGGTCATTACGAAGCGCAGTACGAAAAGGAGCAGCTACAAACGGGTAAACCTGTGGAGGATGCTCAGATAGCTTTGGAATTTGATTTTGGGACTGGAGGGTAATAGGTATCCGTCCAACTCAAAAGATGCGCGAGGCTAGGTTACGCGGCTTTCCGTTCTAACAGCGGGTCGCTCGCACTTCCCTTTTAACTGTCGCGAATATCGTGATTATTGAAGGAGTCTGATACCGCCGCCTTCGCAAAACGGGCTATAGCATAAAAACCACCCGCCGCGCATTAAGCGCGGCGGGCGGTTCGCTTCGTAGAGAGCGGTTCTACTGCACCGTCAGGGTTCCTGAGCCTGTCGAACCATTGTCGTAAGCGTCGCCGTCGAACACGGCGGTTATCGCATGAGCGCCTTTCGAGGCTCTTGCGGGTATGACGTAACTGAACGAGGCTACCCCCGCTCCGCCCGTCGCGCCCGTCCCGATAACAACCCCGTCCAACTTGAACGTTACGGTGCGGTTCGCTAACGGTTTGCTGACCCTTCTGTGGATATTGCGCGTTAGGGTCGCCTTCAACGTCACGGTCTTCCCAGCCTTACCGCTTAGGCTAGTCGGGGCTAACGTCGTACCTGCTTTAGAGACGGTAAGCGTTCCGATGCCCTCGTAAGCGGCGTAATAGGCATTAGCACCGTGCTTTGTGGTCAAGGTATACACGCCCGGCAGGAGTTCCGGTATCGTGTACGTAAGGCTCGCGCTGAGGTCGGAATCCAACGCCGCGGTTCCCAAACCAGCGTCCACCACTACCCCGTTAGAATCCGTCAGGTTGATAAACCGTATGTTCATCCCAACCAGCGTATCCTGATGGAGAGCGTTTTCGGGAGTTACCGTCACATTGAAACCAACGTCGCTGCCTACAGGTCGAGAGGCGTTCGCATCGCTGATGGGAGCCGCCCACTTGCTTAATCTGAAGCCGCGCACAGGGGAGTTATCCCCGACGTACAGGCTAGAACCAGCGAATACAGCCGTAACTTTGTGTCTGCCGGGCGCTAGGTCGGGCGAAATCACGCCGTCTAGCTGATAGTCCCCGTTCGCGTCCGTAATCGCCGAGCCTATCGCGGTTCCATCCATGCTAATAGCGATGGTTTGACCCGCAATCCCTACGCCTGTAGTTTTCACGGAGAGGTTCCCGGATACCGGGTAGTTGGTGAGACCTGTCCAGTCTGGAGCGACGGTCAAAGTAAGAGTAGTGGACGCTAAGACGGTGATAGTAGCACTCCCCGAAACGGCGGGAGAGCCGCTGTCGCCTGCAAACTTGGCTATCACGGAGTGTACGCCCGGAGCGAGCCTATGGCTACTAACGGAGACGAAGCCATTGGCGTCGGTGGTTCCCGCGTCTCTACTTTTTGTGGCGCCATCTACGAAGAACGTAATACGTTTGCCAGCGGGCGAGGCTATGTGCAGTGTAGCCGTGAAAGTGATGGCGTCTCCCTGTGCAACGGTGATAGAGTCGACAGCCAAACTCGCGGTGCTATTACTCGCCAGCACCAGAGAGTGGTTCACCTTCGTCGTAATCTGAGTTACGCCCTGTAGGAAGCCCGATGCATCGCCGGCATCCTTTACCTGAACGGGAGCGTTCTTATCGGTATAGGTTCCATCTCCCAACTGACCAGCAGTGTTGCTTCCCCATGCCCATACGGTTCCATCCGACTTCAAAGCAAGAGAGTGGGCGAAGCCTCCCCCTACCTGCGTTATCCCGGTAAGACCGGATACCTGTATGGGAGCGTTCTCGGCTACGCTGGTTCCATCTCCCAACTGACCATTGTTGTTATATCCCCACGCAAACACAGTTCCATCTGTCTTTACCGCGAGAGAGTGAAAACTGCCTGCGGACACCTGAGCGACGCCTGTAAGGTTGATGACCGGAACAGGAGCGTACGCATCGTCATTGGTTCCGTCTCCCAATTCACCAACGCCGTTATATCCCCACGCCATAACGGTTCCATCCGTCTTCAGCGCAAGAGAGTGGAGACCGCTTGCTGCAATCTGCGTGACCCCCGTGAGACCGGAGACCTGTACCGGGGCGGCTCTATCTGTAGTGGTTCCATCTCCCAACTCTCCATCGCCGTTGTAACCCCACGCCCACACCGTTCCGTCCGACTTCAACGCAAGAGAGTGGTTATTGCTTGCTACAACCTGCGTTACGCCCGTGAGACCAGAGACTTGAACAGGGAGGAGGCTATCTGTAGTGGTTCCATCTCCCACTTGACCAAAGGTGTTCAATCCCCACGCCCAAACGGTTCCGTCCGTCTTCACCGCCAGAGAGTGGTAGTAGGCGGTTGCAACCCGCGCCACGCCAAGAAGACCCGTTACCTGAACGGGGACGGCGCTATCGGCAGTGGTTCCATCGCCCAACTGACCGTTAAAATTGGCTCCCCACGCCCAAACGGTTCCATCCGTCTTCACTACGAGCGTGTGGAAAGCCCCTACGACTACCTGCGCGACATTCGTAATATTGGAGAGCGTAACGGCGGAGTTCCTATCCGTGTTGGTTCCATCTCCCAGGTTGTAATAAGGATTGCTTCCCCACGCCTTCACCTTTGTTGTGGATGTGGAAGGAGGAGGAATTAGCGCGAGAGAGTGAAAACTGCCTGCCGCCACCTGCGCTATCCCCGTAAGACCGGAGACCTGAACCGGAGTCAACCTCGTTGTAGTGGTTCCATCGCCCAACTGACCACTGTTGTTATATCCCCACGCAAACACAGTTCCATCCGACTTCAACGCAAGAGAGTGAAGGTATCCTCCCGCGACCTGCGTTACGCCCGTGAGACCCGTTACCTGAACGGGAGCGTTTTTATCGGTATTGGTTCCATCTCCGAGTTTACCGAAGTCATTCCGTCCCCACGCCCACACCGTTCCATCCGACTTCAACGCAAGAGAGTGATAGCCTCCTCCTGATACCTGCGTTACTCCCGTGAGACCCGTTACCTGCACCGGAGTCAACCTATTGGTATTGGTTCCATCTCCCAACTGACCATAGTTGTTGTTTCCCCACGCAAACACAGTTCCATCTGTCTTTACCGCGAGAGAGTGAAAACTGCCTGCGGACACCTGCGTCACTCCCGTAAGCCCGGAGACCTGAACGGGGACGGCGCTATCGACAGTGGTTCCATCTCCCAACTGACCACTGTTGTTAAATCCCCATACCCAGACTGTTCCATCCGACTTCAACGCAAGAGAGTGAAGGTATCCTCCCGCGATCTGCGTTACGCCCGTAAGAGCGGAAACCTGAACCGGAGTGAAGCTATCTGTAGCAGTTCCATCTCCCAACTGCCCGTACGCGTTCCAACCCCACGCCCAGACGGTTCCATCCGACTTCAACGCGAGAGTATGACTGCCTTCCAGTGCCCCTGACACCTGTACTATATTCGTAAGACCGGAGACCTGAACCGGAGTGGCGCTATCTACGCCTGTTCCGTTTCTACTACCTGCGTCGCTCCCGTAAGCCCGGGAACAGTGACGGGGGTGTTGCTGGCGTTTGTGGTTCCATCTCCCAGCTTACCGTAATTGTTACTTCCCCACGCCTTTATTTGCGCCCCTGCGCCTGTCTGCGCGAAGAGCGTTAGTAACGCTAACAGCGCGAACAGCCGATACTTTAAGAACTGCTTCAACTTGACTTTTCTCCTTGTTCGTTCGTCACGAAACGGTTTATGAGGAACGGCGGAGAGAATAAGTTGCTCTCTACAGTTCTAAGTGTAGGATAACAGGCGAGCGTGGGCGCTAGCGTGGGCGTTTCGGACTATTTTGCGTGTGCGCTAAACTTTTTTCACCCAGAGCGTGGGTGCTAGCGTGATTCTTTTTGACCCAAGCGTGGGCACTAGCGTGATTCTTTGCCCAAACGTACGAAAAAGCCCCCTGCGCCGTACCCCCCGGTTTTCGACATCCGCCGCCGAAACCGCGAACAACCCCATCGGCGTGGCGCATTCGCAACTGTAGCCCTCCCGCCTGCGAAGGCGAGAGGGCTACAGTCTCAAACGAGGCGTCCTATGCGTCGGTCATCCAACCGCCTTACAGGTTGAAGTCGAAGGCCGTTGACGAGCCATTGTTGGACGCATCCCCGTCGAACCAGAGCGTGACTCGGTAGGACCCTGAAGGTGCTTCCACGCCGTAGTATCCTAGTGCTACGCCGCCGCTATTCGTCGTCGGCAAGTCTCCTCTCAACACTTCAATGAAGAAGGGGAGGATAACAACGCTGTAATGCACGGTGCGCCCTGCCAGCGGCGCCCCTGCCGCGGTGCGTAGGTAAGCCGTAAGCCCCAAGGCTGGGGAGGTTACGAGATTGCCGCTGAGGAGGGTGAGCACTTTGAGGGTGAGCGTCGCTCCGCCTGTCGAGGCGTTGTAGCTGGCATCGCCTGCGAACGAGGTTGCGATGCGATGCGCCCCCGCCGCCAGAGCGCTCGTCGAGTAGGAGAGGCTCGCCAGTCCGTTCGCGTCGGTGGTCGCCGTACCGACTGTCGTTCCATCCACCTTGAAGGTCACCGTCCTGCCCGCCACATAGATACCCGTCGAACCCTTCAGGCGCGCTGTCAGGTTCACCGAGGCTGGCGTCGCTCCCGTGATGTCATCCGTCGGCAGGCTGGTGTTCTCCTTCGAGATAGTCAACGCGCTTGTCGTGTTGGAACTGTTGTAGCTGGCATCTCCCGCAAAGGAGTAGCCGAGCGTGTGGTTGCCGACCGAGAGTTCCGTCACCGTGTAGTTATACGTGGCGATTCCCGTAGCATCGGTGGTCGCCGTCCCTAGAGCGCTCCCGTCGAGAGTGAACGCCACCGTCCGACCTACTACCCCTGCGCCGTCCGTAGGGCGCTTGAGGCGGGCGCGCAGTCCCAGGCTCTGTCCGGGTTGGGCGGAGTAGTCTGTCGCCGCAAGCGAGGTGTTCTCTTTCGAGAGGGTCAGCGTCCCTGACGCGCTGGAACTCCCGTACTGTGAGGTTCCCGCAAAGGAGTAGCCGAGCGCGTGGTTTCCAATGGAGAGCTCCTGCACGACGTAGTTGTAGGTGGCGTAGCCGGTTGCGTTCGTTGTGGCGGTTCCCAGCGTGTTCCCGTCGAGGGTGAAGGTAATCACCTTTCCCGACACTCCGTCGAGGTCGGTGGTTCGTTTGAGGCGAGCGCTGAGGGTGAGTGTTTGCCCCGGCAGTCCCGTGGCGGAGGTTCCCGCCAGCGTGGTGGTCGAAGCCGCGACAGTAAGAGTTCCGCTCCCGGTGCAGGCGAGGTAACTCACATCTCCGGCGAAGGAGGCTCCGATTGTATGGTTGCCTATGGCGAGGCTTTCATTGACCCTCATTGCGAACTGCGCGAAGCCGTTGACGTTGGCGGCTCCGGTTCCGACCGTGTTTCCATCGATGCTAAAGGTAATCACCTTGCCCGCGATGCCGTCAAGGGAGGGAACTTTCCTCAAGCGAGCCGTCAGGGTGACGGTCTGTCCATAGTTCGCTGAACCAGAGACAACATCCAGTCTTGTTGGAGTAGCGGGAGGAGTTAACGCCAGAGAGTGTGCAAAGCCTGCCGCTACTTGTGTCGCCCCCGTAAGCCCGGACACCTGTACAGGAGTAGTTCTATTCGTATTGGTTCCATCTCCCAACTGACCGTGGTCGTCGTTACGTCCCCACGCCCACACGGCTCCATCCGACTTTACAGCAAGTGAGTGAAAATACCCTCCCGCGACCTGGGTTATACCCGTAAGACCGGATACCTGAAGAGGAGTGTTACTGACGTTGTTACTGGTTCCATCTCCGAGCTGACCGTAAAGATTGTTTCCCCATGCCCACACGGCTCCATCCGACTTCAAAGCAAGAGAGTGATTGCCTCCTCCTGCTATCTGCGTCACGCCTGTCAGCCCGGAGACCTGTACAGGAGCGCGGCGTTGAGTATTGGTTCCATCTCCCAACTGACCTGCCCCGTTATTTCCCCATGCCCGCACGGTTCCATCCGACTTCAAAGCGAGATTGTATTCGCCACTTGCGGCAACCTGCGTTACTCCCGTGAGACCGGAGACCTGTACAGGAGTAGCTGCATCGTCAGTAGTTCCATTTCCCAACTGACCCGACCCGTTGTATCCCCATGCCCAGACGGTTCCATCCGACTTCAAAGCGAGAGAGTGATTGCTTCCTCCTGCTATCTGCGTTATGCCTGTCAGCCCGGAGACCTGTACAGGAGTATTTGCATTGTCAGTAGTTCCATCTCCCAACTGCCCCAACGCATTGTATCCCCATGCCCAAACAGTTCCATCCGACTTCAACGCCAAAGAGTGAAGTCCAGTTCCAGCAACTTGCGTTACTCCCGTGAGTCCGGAAACCTGTACCGGAGTGTGCCTGTCGGTATTGGTTCCGTCGCCCACCTGTCCATAGCCATTCCATCCCCACGCCCAAACAGTTCCATCCGACTTGAGGACGAGAGAGCCTGCTTCCCCTCCTTGCACCTGCGTTATCCCTGTGAGACCAGATACTGTGATAGGGGCATTCCTATCTGTAGTGGTTCCATCTCCCAAATGCCCGAGGTAGTTCGCGCCCCACGCCTTTACCTGCGCCCCTGCGCCTGTCTGCGCGAAGAGCGTTAGTAACGCTAACAGCGCGAACAGCCGATACTTTAAGAAATGCTTCAACTTGACTTTTCTCCTTGTCGTTCGTCAAGAAACGGTTTATGAGGAACTGTAGAGAATTTGTTGCGCTCTACCGCTCTAAGTGTAGGATAACAGGCGAGCGTGGGCGCTAGCGTGTGCGTTTGGAACTATTTTGCGTATATGAGAATCTTTTTTAGCCCAAAGCGTGGGCACTACCGTGATTCTTTTTGACCAAAGCGTGGGTGCTACCGTGATTCCCATAATGAAAGCGACGTAACGGAGGTAAAATACAGACATCTTATCCTTATCCCTTATCTTAATGGAGCCTTCATGCCGTCCCCGTTAGAAGTACGACTGCTCGGCGCTTGCGAACTACGCATACACGGCGTGGTTAGCGACGCTTTGCGCTCTCGCAAGGGGCTAAACCTGCTCGTCCTGCTACTCATGGAGAATGGGCGCGAGGTTGACCGTACTTATATTTCGGGGCTATTATGGCCCGATAGTGCTCAAGAACAGGCATTCTACAACCTGCGCCAACTCCTCGTAACGCTTCGCAAAGCCCTCGGCGACGAGGAGCGCCGCCTTATCTCGCCCGGTAGCCGCACTCTCCGCTTCGATATGGAGGGGGTTGTAGTGGATGCTTTGGAGTTTGATAGAGCGGTAAGCGACCTTGCAGATAGAGAGGCTCTGGCACGGGGAGTCGCGCTGTACAAAGGGGCGTTTCTTCATAACTCCGCCGAAGAGTGGGCTATTCTACCGCGTGAAGAGCGCGAACAGAACTACTTGCGAGCGCTGGAAACTCTCTCCGAACACCACCTTAATAGCGGGGCGAACCGAGAAGCCGTCTACTTTCTGCGTCTCATTATCGCGCTAGACCCCCTGCGAGAGAGCGCCCAACGTAGCCTCATGCTGGCGCTTGCGAATAACGGCGAACGCTCCTCCGCAGAACTGGTCTACCGCGAACTGCGGGCTACGCTTCTGAGCGAGATGAACACGGAGCCAGCGCAAGAGACGAAGGCGCTCTATCAACAGATACGCCTCGAAAGCAAGCAGCCCCCCGCCATTGAAAACAGAGCGAATCCCGTGACTGTAGAGCCTCCTCCGCCCGCCCCGGAGTTACCCTCAGAACCTGTAGGCGGTGCTATGTCCCTCGACTCCCCCTACTATATCACGCGCCCAATCTCCGCCCGCTTTATGAGTGCGCTCAAAGCCCGACACAGCATTATTTTGGTGAAGGGGGCGCGGCAGATGGGCAAAACCTCCTTGCTTGCGAGAGGGTTGCATACGGCGCGGGAAGAGGGAACAAGAGTCGTCCTCACTGATTTTCGCGCCTTCTCCGCTACCCAACTCGCCACTCAAGAGGGGCTTCTCATGGCTCTGGCGCAAGACCTCGCCGAACAACTCGACCTTGATGAATCACCCGACGCAATGTGGGACGAAAAACGTAGCGGCAACAGAAACATAGAGCGCTACCTGCGAAATCAGGTTCTCAACGCTTCCGAACAGCCTCTGGTGTGGGGCTTCGACGAGGTGGACGCGCTCTTCTCCCGCGAATACAGCAGTAACATCTTTGGGCTTTTCCGCTCGTGGTACAACCGACGCGCTCTCGAACCGGATAGCCCTTGGAACAGACTGTCGCTCGTGCTAGTCTACGCAACGGAAGCGCACCTCTTCATCCAGAACCGCAACCAGTCCCCCTTCAATGTCGGAACCGAAATACCCCTCAGCGATTTTATGCTTGCGGAGGTAGGCGAACTAAACGAAAGGCGTGGCTCTCCGCTCAGGACTTCGGCTGAGACGGAACGCTTCCATCGCCTGTTGAACGGTCATCCCTACCTCACGCAGTTAGGACTCGCGACAATAGCGGGGCGCGGTATGACCCTAGACGAGGTGGAGGCGCAGGCAGACCGTAATGAGGGGGTGTTCGGGGCGCACCTCCGTCAGATGCTCGCCGACCTGATTCAAGATTCCCAACTGACCAGTGCCGTGCGCGATATTCTACAGGGCAAACCTTGCAACACGCCGAATGAGTTCTACTACCTCCGCAGCGCAGGAGTTCTTGCCGGGGAAAGCGTCCTCGCGCCGCGCCTACGCTGCCCAGTCTACCGCTCTTATCTGGAGCATTGCCTCCTCTAAGCCCTGTGGTGAAAGAGGGAGAAAGGCGGGGATGGACTTTGGACTGGGGGCTAGATACCTTTTACGTAACGGGCGGAACTCTTCCTACGGGAGCACCCTGCTACGTCCAACGCCAGGCAGACACCGACCTCTTCTCCGGTCTCCTTTCTGGCGAGTTCTGCTATGTTCTCAGCACCCGACAGATGGGCAAATCCTCCCTT
Organism: Armatimonadota bacterium; assembly: GCA_026392135.1. Taxonomy (GTDB): domain Bacteria; phylum Armatimonadota; class Chthonomonadetes; order Chthonomonadales; family Chthonomonadaceae; genus CAIJLM01. The sequence continues at coordinate 2,369 of JAPLCR010000566.1, read as the reverse complement.
ATGGTTCGCACCGCGCAGAGACTACGCCAGGACGGACGCGCCGTCGCCCTCCTCGACCTCACCGCGATTGGCTATAACGTGACCCCCGAAGCGTGGTACGACGGTCTCCTCACCCTGCTGGGCGAACAGCTGAACCTGAGCGATGAACTGGAGGACTTCTGGGACGAACACGCCCGTTTGGGGCCCCTGCAACGCTGGATGATGGCTCTCACGCAGGTCGCGCTTCCCCGCCTGAATCGTCCTCTGGTTATCTTCATAGACGAGATTGACGCGGTTCTTAGCCTCTCGTTTTCGGTGGATGAGTTCTTCAACAGTATTCGCGAATGTTACAACCGCCGCGCTCAAGACCCGCTCTATAAAAACATCTCTTTCTGCCTTATCGGGGTCGCCGCTCCCTCCGACCTCGTTAAGGAGGCGCGGGTAAGCCCCTTCAATATCGGGAAGCGTATCGTTCTCACCGACTTCACGCAAGAGGAGTGTCGCCCCTTGTTGGCGGGCTTCGCGCCTATCGCCCCCTCCGCTCAAGAGCGGGAGCAACTCCTCTCCCGCGTCCTATACTGGACGGACGGACACCCCTACATGACCCAGAGGCTGTGTTCCGCTACCATCGAGTCGCTCACGGAGGCGAATGCTCCCTCCGCCCTCTCTCCCGAAGCGATTCAGCGTGAAGTAGACCGTAATTGCGAACAGCTATTTCTGACGCATCAGGCGCGAGATGTGGACGCTAATCTGGCTTTTGTTCGCAACCGGCTCTTGGATGGCGTGATAGACATTGCAGGGCTGTTGGATATGTACTGGAAGGCGTTAAGCGGCAAGCGGGTGGCGGACGACGACACGAGTCCCTTCTGCACGAATCTGCGCCTCTCCGGTATTGTTCGCGTGGAGAGCGGGTTTCTCAAAGTCCGCAATCGCATCTTCGAGCGGGTTTTTGACAGGGCGTGGGTGCGGGAGAATATGCCGAATGCGGAGTTGCGTCGTCAACAGGCGGCGTATCGTCTGGGGGTTCTCCGCACGGCGACAGCCGCCTCAATTGTCGTTGTCATTATTACGGGTCTCGCATTTGCCAACTTCTTTAATGTTCGCCGTGCCCTGAAAGCGGAGGTGATTGCGCTGGAGCAGTCCAAACTCGCTCGAAATCAGGCGGAGTATGCGACTCGTCTTGTCTACGCTTTCAACATCAATCTTGCCGCCGAACGCTATAAGACAAGCGGGCTGACGAGCGTGGAAGAGACGCTAGAGCAGGCGACGCCTGAACCGGATAAACCAGACTTGCGAGGCTTCGAGTGGTATTATCTTAACCGCCTTTGCCATAACTATAGGGTAGATATGCAAACAAATAAAGATTCTATCCACTCTATCGCTTTTTCGCCAAACGGCAAAACTCTGGCGGGGGCGGGGCATAGCGGAGAGGTTCATTTCTGGGAGGCGGCGACGGGCAGGCACTTGAGAAGCGCTCATGCGCTTTCAGAGGCGGCGGTATGGTCTCTCGCATGGTCGCCAGATGGCAAAACAGTGGTCGCGGGTTGTGATAACAAAAACGTCCATGTTTGGGAGGTCGCCTCTCGCCGCCTCCTGCACACCTTAACAGGACACTCCGCCGCCGTAATGAGCGTTGCGTACTCCCCAGATGGTAAGTTTATCGCAAGCGGAGGCAACGACAAAACGGCACGTATCTGGGACGCGCAAACGGGACGCGAAATCCGAAAGATAACTGGATTCACTCTGCGCGGGGTCTGGTCTGTCGCCTTCTCGCCGAACGGAAAGATGCTCGCTACCGGCGGAGACGACGGCGTGGCGCGGCTCTGGGACGTTGCGACAGGGCGCGAACTTCGCTCTATGAAAGGTCACTCGTGGTACGTCTACTCGCTCGCCTTTTCGCCGGACGGCAAGACGTTGGCGACAGGGAGCGGAGATACGAACGCAATACTGTGGGAAGTGGATTCGGGGAGACTGCTCTACACTTTGCGCGGGCACTCCTCCTATATCTACAGCGTCGCGTTTTCGTCGGACGGCAAGACGCTTGGCACAGGGAGTTGGGATAAAACCGTGCGCTTATGGGATACGCACGCCGGAGCGCAACTCAAGGCGATACCAAATACTCAAACCGTTCAATCCATCGCCTTTCACCCTGACAGCAAGACGCTCGCTGTCGCCTGCTCCGATTCGACGCTTCGGCTATGGAGTTGGCGGGACGACTTAGACAGCCGCTCTTTCACAGGGCATACCAAGCGGATAGATGCCATCGCTTTCTCTCCCAACAGTCGCCTTATGGCTACGGGCGGCGAAGACGGAACTGCGCGCGTCTGGGATGTAGAGGCAGGGCGAGTTATCGAGAGTATCACGGGAGCGGTAGGAGGAATCACGCGCAT
>JAPLCR010000705.1 GCA_026392135.1 Armatimonadota bacterium | reverse complement strand
CATTTTTCTCTATACGAACAGAGTATGGAAAAGATTCCCATAACCCTGAACTCTTACGGGGTGGAAGACGCTTGGGGAGTGACGAAAAATGACACAGGAGACGCTGACACGGGAGCCAACAGCCTACAAAACTACCCGGTCATCACGAAAATCACAAAGTCGGCGGCGGGCTACACTATTACAGGAACCCTGAAAAGCCTGCCAAACACGAAAATCACCCTTGAGTTTTTCAGCAGTTCCAACCTCGCGCCTTCGGGATATGGAGAGGGTGAAGCCGTTGTTACCGCAAGAAACTACACAACAGACGCTAGCGGTAATGCCTCCTTCACCTTCGCGCTCACCACACTCACCGGGAAGTATCTGACCGCTACCGCCACAAACACGGTAACGGGCGATACAAGCGAGTTCGCAAAAAGTGTAGCTATTCCGTAGACATTGGCAATCTATTTTTTGCAAAGGTAGGTTTTTCCGTGCGGACTTTCGGTGCGGTGAACATAATTTGTTCTGCGATTAGCCGTTCGACATCCTCTACTAGAACTACAAGTTGAAAACGCGTAGTTCCCTCCTCTACTGTAGCTTTAACGCGGTAAGCGTCTTTGGGGTATTTATCGAGGTTGGGTATGAGTCCTTTTAGAGAGTTTGCCCACTTCTCCAGTCTGTGTGTATCGGGCGATGAAAGATGTTGGACACTTAGCCCTTGCGGTTCAAACAGATTGCGTCTCTGGCTCTCCGTCAGTTCGCCATAGAATGCGAGAAGGGGGTGATAGAACTGCATCATGTCGAACTCACCGATTTTGAGCGTCTGTAAAGCCATCCACTGTTCGACCGAGAGTTTACCTACTTCTCCCCACTCTTCCAGCGTAAGCCCACGCTTCTTGAGGGTATCTTTCATTCGCCTGATGAGCGCAACGTCGACCTGAAACCGACGTTCAATGAACCAGTATTCGTTTTGAATAAGGTAGACGTTTCCACGCTTCCGCCAAAAACGATGATTGAACATGATAGCATCGAACAGTTTTTCAAGGGTTGTTTCGCCTCGCCGCACGGAAAGGGGGAAAGGCGCATAGTCATGGTAACTCTCGGAGATGATGTTGGCTCCCGTCGCCTCCGCAATCTGTTCTAGCACCTTATCAAACTTCTCGTCCGCTATCTCTTTGTCAAGATAGAAGGGCTTTCGAGCGGAGCGATACTCCTCTTTGCTTCTCTTCGCCTCTTCGGGCGAGTAGATGTCTTTACGTTGGAGCAATGGAATTCTAAAGCCAGATGTTCCCCCTCTTGCCTCTTTAATCTCAATAAGAACACCCGCATCACCATAAGAGCCGTCTCGGTGGAATCGCGCTGTTGTCGGGCTATTGGCATCCCAGCGCATACTCTCTAGCAGGTCTTTCAGAGTCGCCTGTAGGGGCGTTTTGGCACTGTCGTCATAGGGTGCAAGAGTATCTTGACCATTGAGCATCTGTTCGCGTTGAAGCAAAGAGAGTTGTCCCAAAAACCGAAAACTCGCCTCAAATTGAGGGTTCTGAAGATTGAGCACGAGTTGTGACTGAGGATCTAACTGCTGTTCTCTTTCTTTTTTCGACCAAAACGCGGCGCGAATGGCGAGGTCTAAACGCTGACGTAGAGCCTCCTCCCCCTTGTCAAGAAGAGACTGCTCCTCTTGGATGTTACGGGGGCTTTTGTAAAGAGTGTAGCCCGTGACTAGCGTCTTATCGGGATTTGTCTCCTGCTTCCATGAGAGGTGAAGCGTCTCGGCAAGCCTATCTCTAAAAGTCTGAACCGGCATATCTTGCGCTATTGCCGTGATACGCAAATTGGGCAAATCCCTGTGGCACTTCCAGGCGAGGCGGGTTTGTTTTGAGAGCGTCTGCATGAGTTCTGAGAGAGGAGAGGAGACGAGATGAACGGAGACCTTCTGCGGAGCGGGGCTAGGTTGCGCGAGGCAGACAGGGGTGAAGAGAGCAGTATGCAAACAATAAAATGCGACACACAAAAGGCATCTTAGCACGGTGGTTGGCTTTCACGGTTGCTGTAAACCTGCTTCTAATATCACCCCAAAGAGGCTTACAGCAATCCTTCGTTAAGGTAAGGTACTAAGGAATAGTCTGATATGTGGTAGAAGAGTATGCACCCACAATATCGGCTGCGCCAGTCGAATAGTTAGTTTTGGCGAGTGCTGTATATGTACCTACCCAGTCCATAGCCTCCTCGCCAGAGAGGGCAAGAGTTTGTGTCGGGGAGCCGCTAGCACTAAAGTCGCCTACCTTAAGCCATGCATCTTCGCCTGGCGCGAAAGTACGCCCCACAGTATATTGCTGAACTATGTGATAAGGATTCATAGCGTGACCAGGAGGGTCAATAAACGCTAGCACTGAGCGTATCGCCCCGCTTTCGGTTGTAGCTCCATTGAAATGGTGAAGTGCTCCTGCGTGTTCGCTTCTAAACGGAATTAAATCTGAGCCTTGATGGTATGTCATTCCCGCATAAGGTTTGGTAAGACTCGCGTAAAATGTATACGGGGTGCTAAAAGTCGCATCCGCTATATTGGGAAGACAACATAAGACAAATAGCGTCATCGCAAACCATGATGCAAACCGTTTCATAATAGTTCTCCTAAATCTAAGGAAGTTACAACCGCTTTCTATGGAAGCGGTTTCAATGTCAGTGCAATGATGTCGGAACCAACAACAGAGGCGTGAAACTGTCCTCTGTGAGAAGCCCCTTCTAAGTCAAGAGAGTTGGTGGCGAGATAGGGAACAGACTGCTTGATGGGGACAAAAGACGTGAAAGTTGCGCCCCCTCTTTTCACCTCTACATCCACCAATGCCTTGTCCTTAATGAACTGAAGATACCAGTCGCGTTCTTTCCCCTTTGGTGGTCGGTGTTGCGCTACCCCCTTGTCGCGTTCCCTATCGTATATTTTGAGGGT
>JAPLCR010000665.1 GCA_026392135.1 Armatimonadota bacterium | reverse complement strand
TTTTTCATCCCTATGCCTCCTTGAAAATTCGCAAAACAGGATTGTCGCTTTAAGTGAAAAAATACCGTCATGTAAAATGACTGCATCAGTACGATTAAAGGTGATTATACACGTTACCTCCCCCATTTCTAGTAGACATTTGATGTGTTTACCTGCGGAGGAAAAGTCTTACCTTTTCTCTAATAGAACCTCCGACACTGTTTATCGGTGTGAAAGACATTTCAAAATCTGGAGCGAAGTATGCAGAATAACTCTCTTTACGACCTGTTATTGAAAAGCGGGCGTGTTCTTGATCCGGCTAACAATGTCGATGGCTATGCGGATGTTGCCATTCATCAAGGAAAGATAGCGGAAATCTCTCCAGACATACCTGCTTCCCGCGCTGAAAATGTGGTAGATGTTACGGGGAGCCTGGTGGTTCCTGGGCTTATTGATATTCATATGCACGCCTACTATACCCGTGAGGCTACGGATATTGGCGTTATGCCAGACTTTCACTCATTTCGTTCAGGGGTCACCACAGTTGTGGATACTGGAACAGCGGGTGCGAAACACTTTTTACACTTCAAGCAGACGGTAATAGACTGTGCGAAGACTCGCGTGTTAGCTTTTATCAATATCGTGCATTCTGGGATGACAGGTCCTTTTGAACAAGAGAGTAACGAAATGGATGTAGAGCGTGCCGCCTCCGTAGTTCTTGCCTATCCAGAGGTGTGCGTGGGCATTAAGACGGCGCACTACTGGACGCACAAGCCGTTTGATAAGGAACACCCGCCCTGGTTGGCAGTTGAGCGGGCGGTTCAAGCAGGGGAGATATGCCGTAAACCTATCATGGTGGACTTTTGGCACCGCCCCGAACGTCCGTACAATGAGTTGCTCCTAGAAAAAATGCGACCCGGTGATATACATACCCACGTCTACGCCCAACAGTTTCCTCTGTTAGATGAAAGCGGTAAGCTGTTTCCATTTCTCAACGAAGCCCGCAAGCGCGGGATTATTTTCGATGTCGGACATGGAGCCGCTAGCTTCTGGTTCCGACAAGCAATACCCTGTATGGATCAAGGCTTCGCACCTGATTCTATTAGCACAGACCTACACACAGGAAATGCAAACGGTTGCGTACTGGATATGCTCACCACAATGTCGAAATTCTTGAACATGGGTATGTCTCTGCAAGACGTTATTGCACGCTCGACTGTCGCGCCAGCGACGGAGATTGGGCGACCTGAACTGGGGACTCTCTCTGTAGGAGCAGAAGCCGATGTTGCAGTCCTCAATCTTCTGGAAGGCGAGTTTTCTTTCGTGGATTGTGGTAAGGCGAGGATTGTAGGAAGTTCTAAACTCGAAAGTGTCTGGAGGCTTCCCTAGGCTACTTGCACGCATTGTCACCGCTTTTGAGAGACATAGAGAGGGGAGGGTACTAGATTGAGTGTCTACACAGACTTGGGGATACCCCCTATTATTAACGCCGCGGCAACGCTTACCAAGCTTGGCGGCTCCCGTATGCCGCCAGAGGTATTGGATGCGATGGTGGAGGCGAGCCGCTCTTTTGTAGATCTGTATGAGTTACAGCGGCGCGTGGGAGAGCGCATAGCACTCCTCACTGGTAATGAGGCAGCTTATGTCTGCTCAGGAGCCGCTGCAGGTTTGACGCTCGCAACGGCGGCTTGTATTGTGGGTAAAGATGCGGACGCAATTACAAGGCTTCCCGACCTGACCGGACTAAAGAGCGAAGTTATCATCCACCATACACATCGCAATGGGTACGACCACGCCGTGCGGCAGGTTGGTGTCCGTATTATAGAGATTGGTACGAAAGCGGGGACTACTCGCCAAGACCTTGAACAGGCGATTACCGCGAGAACTGCGGCAATAGTCTGGTTTCAGGGAGCGATGACGGGCGGCGGCGACTTGCCGCTTGAGGATGTGATTACGGTAGCGAATGAGCATGACATTCCCGTTCTCGTTGATGCCGCGGCGCAGCTTCCACCTGTGAGTAACCTATGGCGTTATACGGAGATGGGGGCTACAGCAGCAATTTTTAGTGGCGGCAAGGATATGCGCGGACCGCAGTCTAGCGGGCTGATTTTGGGGAGCCACACCTTTATAGAGGCTTGCGCTGCCAATGGTAGCCCGAACCACAGTATAGGTCGCCCCATGAAGGTCGGAAAAGAGGAGATGGTGGGACTACTGGCTGCAGTGCAACGCTACATAAGCCTCGACCATGAGGGGCGTGCAGGCTGGTGTGAGCAGACCGTAGAGCAGTGGAACGAGGCTCTGAACTCACTTCAAGGAGTGAACGCGTGCCGTGACTTTCCGAATGAAGCAGGGCAACCTTTACCCCGTTCACTGGTCACTATCTCTGAGAGGGAAGCGGGAATCCATCGCGATGAAGTTCTCTCGCAACTTGCGAAGGGCGTACCAAGCATTATTGCGTCTGCTACGGGGCAGGACTCCTTACACCTGAACCCAATGACTCTAGAGGCTGATGAAGTGGTTATCGTCCTACAAAGACTGTTGGAGATTCTGCGTCTAGCCGCGCTCTCCTCTTTGTAAGAGACCAACACTGTAGAACTCGTAGGAGGCGGCTTGGTCTGGGACATCTACTACGTGAACGGTGAATCGGGCAGGAACGCCATTGTCGGGCATTGTATCGGCAAAAAAACCGCTATAGGCGCGTGCATATGCCTCACGAAGTCGGCGTATCTCGTTCGCATAGCCAGTCGGATCAAGTTGCGGATTTGGCTCTTTGGGTTGGCAGCCAAAGGCGTGTACCTCTAAGAAGTCAATATCACGTAACGTCTGGCAGATACCTGCTTCTTGAAGCCACCGCTCCCAGCACTGGAATACGAGGGGTACCTCTTTGTCTGGATCCATTCGTGTTACCGTATCTAACCCTAATACACCTGTAGCAGAGTGTCCGCCTGTTAGCCCGGCGAAGTAGATTTTAAGGTCGCCATCCCCCTGCTCTTCCGTTACCAAGCTGGAGAGGGTGGGGCGGTCTCCGCTATAGTAATAGGTGACTTTTCCACGTTTTTTTATATTGAAAGCCATCTCTCTACATCTCCTTAAACGGTAGCCCCTACGAAAATGGTCTGGTGGAACGTGCCATTGGCAGGGGGCGATTACGTTATCGTTTTTATTCTACTGTAACGCTTTTTGCTAAGTTGCGCGGCTGATCTATCTCACAGCCGAGTACACGGGCGACGTGGTAGGCAAGAAGTTGCATGGGAACCATACTCAATAGCGGCATAAATGCCTCTTTTGTGACGGGCACGGTAAGCGTGAAGTCGGAGCAGTCTGGTGTCTCGGCACCTTCGAGAGTTACTGTGATAATTGTCGCTTCACGTGCCTTCACCTCTTTGAGGTTACTGACCATCTTTTCGTTGGTGTCGGGCTGGGTGCAGAAGCCTACAATGGCGACACCCGGCTCGACAAGCGCAAGGGGGCCGTGCTTCATCTCTCCGGCAGGATAAGCCTCTGCGTGAATGTAGGAGATCTCCTTGAGTTTTAGTGCAGCTTCAAGAGAGGCTGCAAAGTCGTATCTACGCCCCAGAAAGAAGAAGCAGTGGTGCTTTGCAAGCTCTTCAGCAAGTAGGGCATAGGCAGGCTCCTCTTTCAGGATGGTCTCAATCTGAGCTGGAAGTTCACGAAGGGCGGCAACGTATTCGCGATAATCGGTCTCTGTAAGGCGGGCATTACCTGTGTTGTCGTGTCGTGCGAGATAGAGACCTAGAAGGTAGAGTGCGGTCAGTTGAGCAAGATAGGCTTTTGTGGAGGCGACCCCAATTTCGGGTCCCGCCTGTGTGAGAAGCACTGCATCCGCATCTCGCGCTAATGTACTGCCTACGACGTTGACGATAGCAAGTGTGGTCGCCCCTTTGTGTTGCGCCTCTCGCATGGCGGCGAGAGTATCCGCTGTCTCACCCGATTGAGAGATGAGCACGACAAGTGTATCTTCGTCCAGTATTGGGTCGCTATAGCGGTACTCACTAGCCACATTGACATCGACAGGACGGCGAAGTATCTGCTCGAAGAACATTTTACCTACGACTCCAGCGTGATAGGCAGTTCCGCAAGCAACTATGGAGATTCTGCGGAACTTTTGCCATCTGTCTGGTGTAAAGGGCAGGTCGGGAAGCACGATTTCACCGTCGTCTATCAATCGACCACGCATCGTTTCACGTACCGTTCGCGGATTCTCATAAATCTCTTTAATCATAAAGTGGGCGTGTCCGCCCTTCTCTGCCGCCGAGTCGTCCCAAGTGATGCGGACTACATCGCGGTGGACAGGCGTACCCTCTAAGTCCGTGAGTGTGATGCTTGTGGGCGAGAGCGTTGCGAAGTCACCATCTTCCAGAAAAAGAACGTTACGGGTATAGCGCATAACCGCACTAACGTCGGAGGCGATGAAGTTGTCTCCGTCGCCTATTCCAATAATAAGCGGAGATTCTTTGCGGGCAACAAAGACCGTGTCTGGGCTGTTTTGCGATATGACGGCGATAGCGTACGAGCCTTTTACACGGTGAAGTGCTTTCCGAATTGCGTTGGCAACTCCCTCGGTCTTATCACACCCTTTCTCCTGCTCACACATCTCCTCGATAAGATGGGCGAGTACTTCTGTGTCGGTATCAGAGGTGAACTCGTG
>JAPLCR010000297.1 GCA_026392135.1 Armatimonadota bacterium | reverse complement strand
CAGCATTGGCGACAGTCTCAAGCCCCCACGCCCCCCCTGCATTGTTTATCAGCACATTGACCTTTGGAATCTGAGTGCAAAACGCCTCAACACTCTCCGCCTCAGCGACATCTAGCACGTAATACTCCGCATTCTCCAGATGCTCGGCGACCTCTTTCAACTTGTCTTCGCGCCTTGCACCCAGTATTACCTTGAACCCTGCATTGTGTAGCGCGACAGCGGTTGCCGCCCCTATCCCACTACTTGCCCCCGTTATCCCTACAATCGGTAGTTCCGACATAGTATTCTCCTGAACTGTAGTTTCCTCACTTCAATAGAGTGATTATAACCTATTCACTGCTTGATTGGAATGTTATACCAGTACACCACCCTGATTAAAAGGAAGAGCGCACTACACTATGTCCCCTCCTTATCTCATAAGTCATAACTTTGTGTGGCATTTAGGAGTAACTCTGTTGGGTAACTTACGTTTTTCCTTCCAATTCCAAGAATCTCAAAAAACCCCTCTCTACTTGCCTTGACAAATGCCCTATTTCGACTATAATGAGTCGTGTTCGGCAAAGAGTTGAACCACCCACGAATAATGTTTTCTCTTTTAGGAGCTACCGATACCCATGTCCCATGAGACAAGCGCACTCCCTGTTGCCGCCATTATCCTCGCGGCAGGCAAATCTACGCGCATGAAATCCAAAACCCCCAAACCTCTACATCACGTCTGCGGTATTCCTATGACCCAGCATATTATTGGCGCGTGCCGAGAGGCAGGAGTAGCCCGTATCGTCGTCGTCGTCGGTCATGAAGCCGAGAGAGTCAAAAAAGGTTTAGGCGATGAAGTTGAGTACGCCCTCCAATCCAACCCCAAAGGCACAGGCGACGCAGTTCGCTCTGCCGAATCTTTACTAAAAGACTGGCAAGGGAGTATCCTCGTTCTAGCGGGAGATGTACCGCTTCTTCCCGCGGAGAACCTCCGCAGTCTTATCGCACACCACCAGGCTACCGATGCGGCGATGACATTGATGACAATGGAGATGAAAAACCCCTTTGGATATGGGCGCATTGCGCGAGATGAGGCAGGAAGAGTCTTACGGATTGTGGAACAGAAGGACGCGAATACGCAAGAGCAAGCCCTCACCGAGTGTAACCCCTCTCTCTATGCCTTCAAAGGGTCGGCACTCTGGGATTCGCTAACAAAAATAACACCCAAAAACGCGCAAGGAGAGTACTATTTCACCGATACACTCCAGATTCTAAACGAACAAAGCGCAAAAATAGAAGCTCTGACAGGTGTAGACCCTCAGAATGTTCTAGGTGTGAATAGCAGAGTGGAGTTGGCAGAGGTTACGACAATTCTGCGCCAACGCATACTGTACAGACTGATGCTCTCAGGCGTTACCCTTATAGACCCCGCGTCTACCTACATAGAGGCGAATGTTCAGATTGGGCAGGACACCGTGATTGAGCCGAACGTCTATTTGTTTGGCGACACCGTGATTGGAGAAGACTGCGTTATCGGTTCGCTCTCACGTATTCAGTCGAGCCAAATTGGCGATAGAGTTAAAATTTACGCCTCGCAGGTTGACCAGAGCGTTCTTGAGGACGATGTAAAGGTGGGTCCCTTCGCGAACCTTCGCCCCAAAACACACCTCTGTCAGTATGTGAAAATTGGCGACTTTGTAGAGGTGAAAAATGCGAAATTCGGCGTAAAAGCGCAAGCCTCTCACCTCTCCTACATAGGGGATGCAGAGATTGGCGCGGGAACGAACATCGGTGGAGGAACGATAACCTGTAACTTCGACGGCTTCGATAAGCATAAAACGGTTATCGGAGAGAACTGTTTTATCGGCTCAAACAGCACGCTTATCGCACCTATTACGATAGGGAACGAGGCTCTAGTGGCTGCGGGTTCCGCAGTGGCGCAGTCCGTAGGGAGTGGGGATATGGTAATTGCGCGTAGTCTCCCCACCGTGAAAGAGGGGTGGGCGGCGAACCGTAGGGCGAAGAAGCACGCCGAAAAAGCCGCGAAGAACAGGTAAGCGGGGTTTGGCGTTTTACGCCGAGCGAGGATAGCGGAAATGCCCATCGAAAAAATCAGCGAGATGCACATTAAGGGCTTCAAGTCGTTTCGAAATGTTACGCTAAGCCTTGAAGCCTTTAATGTCCTCATCGGCGCGAACGGCGCGGGCAAATCGAATTTGATTGACTTCTTCCGTATGCTGAATGCCGCTTTCGGTTACGCTAGGGGCGGCTCTCAGGGCGGACTTCAACTCTTTATCAGTCAGAAGGGACGCGCCTCGTCGCTACTCTACTACGGCGCCTCTGTAACGCAAAACATAGAGGCGGAGGTTCGCTTTGAAAATAAGGACGGGTGGAGTCGCTACGGATTTAGTTTGGCATGGGGACAGCCGGATGATTTGACGTTCGCAAGCGAAGAGATGGAGTTCAAAAGGGGCGTATTTCCCGCAATTCCGCTAAGAATAGGCTCAGGACATCGGGAATCAGAAGTGTTAGCGATGACAAGTCGGTTTCCAGATACGATGTATAGTATGGATGCCCGCGCCATTCAAAAGTGTTTGCAAGGTTTGCAGGTCTACCACTTCCATGATACGAGAGATCGGGCGGATATTCGCGTCTCGCAAGACCTGTCGGGTTCCTCCTATCTAAGAAGCGACGGCGGCAACCTTGCGGCAGTTCTCTACAATATCAAGAACAATCGCCCATTCTCTTATCGAGAAATACTGTCTACTATCCAACTCATAGCGCCCTTCATAGATGACTTCTTGCTAGAACCGGAACCTCTTAGCCCCAATAAAATATTGTTGAACTGGAGGGATAGGTCGAAGCATACTTTTGGGCCCCATCAACTCTCTGATGGAACTCTACGCGCTATCGCCCTCGTCACCGCGCTACTGCAACCTGATGAGTTGTTGCCTAGCCTTATGCTCTTTGACGAACCAGAATTAGGGCTTCATCCCTCAGCCATTGGGCTTATCGCCAGCCTACTGAAAGAGGCTTCCTTGAGGACGCAGGTAATTGTCGCTACGCAGTCGCCTATCCTTTTACGCGAGTACGAGCCTAAAGATATTATCGTCATCGAACGTTGCAGAGACGAAGGGCGAGAACAGTCCATATTCCACCGCCTAAACGAAGAGGACTTGTCTCTATGGTTAGAAGATTATGACCTAGGTGACCTCTACGAAAAGAACGTCACGGGAGGCTCTCCGAGATGAGTTTTCTGGTCGTACTTTGCGAAGGAGACACAGAGAAGGCTTTTGTAAATAGCGTACTCAGGGAATATCTCCTCTCGTTCGGGTTTTACGATGTCCGTCCCGTTCTGCTTGGCAAAACGGTAAAACACGATGTCGCAACCGCGCCCGGCGGCGTACTCAAATATGACCCCGTTTATCGTCAGATAGCCGCCGCGCTTCGCCAAAACAAGACGATATTTGTAACCATGATGACGGATTTGTACGCTTTTCCGCGTGATTTTCCGAATTATGAGGAGTTAGCGCAAATAGCCAAACCTTACGAGCGGGTGACGGCGCTGGAAACAGCTATCAGAAACCAAGTCAACTCCGAGCGCTTTATCCCGTATATACAACTTCATGAGTTTGAAGCCCTTACGCTTTCAAGCAAAGAACACTTCAAAAAAGCGTTCGATACTAACAGACATAAGTCCGTTGACAATCTCTTTCGTGAAATACAGGGATTAGCGCCAGAAGAGGTGAATCAGACGGTAGAGGGAGCGCCCTCGAAACGGATTTTGAGCCATCTCACCGGGTACAACAAGGTGCGAATGGGCGCAAGTATTACGAAAAGTATCGGTGTTGAGGCGCTCAAAGCGAGTTGCCCGCACTTTGGCGAATGGATAGAGCGGCTTTGCCGACTGCCCAGCGTCAGCGTCTAAGAAGCGTTCATAAACGGTGATTTCAAGGGGAGGAGAGCATTCATTATGAGAGGATTTCCTGACTTGCGTATCTTTACGGGAAATGCGAACCCGGAGCTAGCGCGAGAAATCGCAGAAGGGTTGGACGGCGAACTGGGATCCATCTCCGTCACGCACTTTTCCGACGGAGAAATCTGCGTAAAAATTGAGGAGAGCGCACGTGGGCAGGACATATTTATTGTTCAGCCTACCTGCCACCCAGTAAACGACAATATTATGGAGCTTCTCATGATGATTGACGCGTTTCGTCGTGCCTCCGCGCACCGTATAACCGTCGTACTACCCTACTACGGCTACGCACGGCAAGACAAAAAAATTAAGCCCCGCGAACCCGTCACGGCGAGGCTTATCGCAAACCTCATCACACAAGCAGGTGCAAGCCGGGTTCTCTCAGTAGACCTGCACGCTGGGCAGATTCAGGGCTTCTTCGATTTACCAGTAGACCACCTACTTGCGGGTCCTCTTATCGCAGAGTACTTAAAAGAGCGTGACCTGCACAACGGCAATATCGTCGTGGTCTCACCGGATGTAGGCGGCGTGACCCGTGCCCGCGCTCTAGCCGAACACCTCAACACCTCCATCGCCATTATCGCAAAACGCCGTCCCGAAGCCAACAAAGTGGAGATCATGGAGATTATTGGAGATGTACGGGATAAGACCTGCGTAATGATTGATGACATGATTGACACTGCCGGAAGCATTGTGCAGGGCGCAGATGCACTACTCGATAGAGGCGGCGCAAAAGAGGTCTATGCCTGTTGTACGCACGGTGTTCTCTCTGGCAAAGCGATAGAGCGAATCTCCAATTCGCGGCTTAAATCGCTGGTCGTAACGAACACAATACCACTCTCCGAAGAGAAACGAATCCCGAAAATCCATGTGTTATCAGTGGCACCACTCCTTGCGGATGCGATTCGCCGCATCCACGAAGACGACTCCGTCAGCGAAATGTTTCACCACTACTCCGGTCACTAAGGGACTTACTCTGGAATAAGTCTTCCAGTTGAAAACCAGAAGCCCTCACCCCCGTCCCCTCTCCCAATTCTGGGCGAGGAGTGACTAGGGCGGAAGACGACTCCGTTGGGCGATAGTCTCCCTTTCCCTAGAGGT
>JAPLCR010000380.1 GCA_026392135.1 Armatimonadota bacterium | reverse complement strand
TTTAGCACAGCCTTGCCTAATAATATCACTAGGACTTTCGCTTTGGGGGTTGAAGCAATGTGCGTTTTTGGGCTATGCTTCCCCCGAATCTGGCTCTCCCTCATATTCGGTGCAGGTAGAAATCCCTAGGTGTTCCTTTACTGTCTTGATTACCTTGCATAAGGTCTATTTGGTTAGGGATCTCCTGCATAGACACCGGTGGACATATCATATGCACCCAAAGTGAGGGAGAGCCGTAGATTCGGGGGAGAATTAGAGTGAGCCTAGCCATAAAACAAGACAACTTACGAGCAAGAAGCCTCCTACCGATATGCCCCCCAGTGCAAACAAAGTCGCCCAGAACAGTGAGACCGTAAACGAGGAGCTACCTCCTCCTAGTACAGTAACGGGTGCGCTAAAGTCGCCGTTATGTTGTATGGCGTGGACAACAGGTATCGCAATCGAGATGCCATTCAATAAAAGCATCAAGGCTACCGTCAGCACATCCCTAGAGTTCCAACCAATCCACTCTTTGTATCGCTCAAACCGACCATTCGATTTTTCAAGTTGAGGCTTCAGTATCCGAGCCAAGGGGCACCGCCTTTCAAACATCCGTATATGGCAAACCACTACTTTTAGTATATCACGTTGACCTATTTTGCAAAGCCACTTTCTGAAAACAGCCGTTTTGTCAGATAGGAATGAACTACCTCCGCCCAACATTCTCAAAATTTATGGCTCTCCTGTGGACAACGCCCCCCTTTTCCGCTCATAATAGAGGTATCTTTTTTCTCGGAGGTATCGGAACACACTATGGCTCTAGCACCCGAACAAACGAAACCATTTCTGGAGACGTTGGAGGCACGGATAGCACAACGCGCCGTACTTCAGCATCCTTTTTATCAGGCGTGGAACGCAGGAACCCTCACGCGTGAGGCTCTACAGGACTATGCCACGCAGTACTACCACCATGTCGCGGCGTTTCCTGCCTACCTCTCCGCGGTACACAGCAATACTAACGACCTAAAAGCGCGGCGTATACTGCTTGATAACCTGATGGACGAAGAGGCAGGTTCGCCTAACCACCCCGACCTCTGGCTCGATTTCGCTGAGGGCATGGGAGTATCCCGTGAAGACGTGCAGGGCGCAAAACTGCAACCCGAAACCGTCGCCGCTATCGCCGCTTTCCGCTCTGCGTGCCAGAGTACGACCTTCACCGATGGAGTCTCCGCACTCTACTCTTACGAAAGCCAGATACCGGAGGTCGCCCAGACCAAAATTGACGGATTAGTCAACCGCTACGCCGTGACGGATGCCGCTACACTCCGCTATTTTGCGGTACACATCGAAGCCGACGAAGTACACCGCGCTCAAGAGCGTGCCCTGCTAGAGACACATATCACCACAGAAGCGCAGGAGGCTTCCGCCCTGAAAGCAGCCGATACCGCCCTCAACGCGATATGGAATCTGCTGTCCGGTGTATGTGACCGACACAACATCGCCTGTCACTAACTCCGCCTCTCTCCCGAACCTGCCCTGTGCCGTAGCGCAGAGCAGGTTCTTCTGTTTTCACGAGGTGTTCGCTAACTAAAAAAGAAGGAATTCGCAACAAAAAGAAAGTAATCGTGACTTACAGATTGGAACCGACATCGCTTGTCGCAAAGGAGCCGACCTCTTTCCCTTATGAGTATTCTTCAACCTTCCGGTATTCCCTCCCGTGAACCAGACGCGGCACAAAGCACCCCCAATGCACCCAAAGCCCAACGCCATGGTGTTACTTTTCGCTCTGTCTTCTTTGGTATCGTACTAGCTCCCGTAATAGCGTGGTGGAATATGTCTGTTGAGACCATCCGCTACGCCGGGCAGCCCACCACTATCTCGCTCTACCTGCACGTCCTCTTTATTCTGCTCTGCTTCATCACGCTAAACGGAATCATCGGGCGCATCAAACCAAAGTGGCGTTTCACCCCTGCGGAGCTACTCACTACCTACTTCTTTGTGCTAATGGCGGCGGTCATGGCTTCGCACGATATGGT
>JAPLCR010000359.1:6349-8062 GCA_026392135.1 Armatimonadota bacterium | reverse complement strand
CTCCACTCCTGAAGATGGACGCGAAAACATCCGTGTTGTGCTTGCCGCCTATGAATCGGCGAAGTCGGGGCGCGAGGTTAGTCTACCGAAATGGGGTGGGTAGAGACACCAGAATGATTACGCCCTCTGTCCCCCGGACAAGTATACAGTTAGGGTGCGACGAGTAACACCTCTTTGTACCCAAGAACCTAGTGAGAGGAAAAGCATGGCTAAACGAGACCTATTAACACAAGAGCAGTTGACTTTCGCCCTTGAGACTCTGGAAGGGTGGAGCCTTTTGGAAGGCAAACTCCATAAAACATTCGTATTCACCGATTTTATCGAGGCATTCGGCTTTATGACAAGAGCCGCGCTCGTTGCAGAGGCAATGAACCACCACCCAGAGTAGTTTAACGTCTACCGTACAGTAAGGGTAGATCTAAGCACGCACGACGCGGGAGGCGTGACGAGCTTAGACACTACCCTCGCCAAGAAAATGAACGAATTCGCGGATTAGTCGCGAACTGCCCAGCAGACCAGTTGCAACACGCGCCGAAGACCGTCATCACCGCCCATACTGCCCTCATTAAATGGAGTGCGCGGTATGGGTTTCCAGTTTAGGTCCCCCCATTTTGTAGATAACAATGTCGAGCGAGGGAACCACGAAGATGCCAAAGCCCCCCGCTCCTGATTTGTAGTAAGCGTCGCGGGGAGCACCGGGCACATGACCGTCGCTGTTCTGCTCAAACATGAGGGTGTAAGGCGTATGTTGGTTGTACGGAGAGGGCTTGTTACATAGTGCTAAGTAGTCCGCTGGGACTAACTGCTGACTGCCCCATCTACCATTGCGAAGTAGGCAGTAGCCGAAACGTAGCGCGTCTGTTGCGTGTACGGCGATACTACCGGCTCCATTTGCGTGGGGCATAGTGTAGTCTCCGCGACGGAGGCAGTAGTCCCACGCCCCCCACCCCATCGGCTTCGCAAGCTTCTCATCGATATACTCCCTCAAGTCCATCCCGGTCAAACGGCGTAATACCATTGAAGCGATGTGGGGCGCGGGAGAGGAGTAGGCGTATCCTGCGCCGGGTGCTGTCCAGAGCGGAGTGCGGAGAGAAGACATATCTAGGTCGTGAATATCTTGCCCCGGAACAGGCTTGAGCGAAACCATTTTCCCATCCGCCACGCCGGAGCCTCCGCCTTCGGGCCAGTGCCCCGATGACATAGAGAGGAGCTGCCCCAGCGTAATATCCGCTTTACGCGGATCGTCAAGCGGAAACGCTTCAGGGAGATATTTTTCGGTAAAGACCTTCTGATTCAGCCCATCCGGTATCGCATCGTGTTTTTCTTGCAACATAATCCCCACTGCGATACTCGTATACGCTTTGCCCGTAGAAGCCATGTCAGGATTGACGTTGCGACCGGCACGTCCATAGTACTTCTCAAAAACGAGATATCCGTGGCGCACGACGAGCAGTGCCCCATTCTGGCTACAGCGTTCAGTGAAGGCGTAAGCCTCCTCTAGGCGCGACAAATCCATACCTGCCTTTTTACGAATCTCTTCTGCTGTTTTGAGTGTACGCCACCCCCCTTTACTATCGGGAGGAGGGAAATAGTCGGGAGGCTTCGCCATTGAGCGAGTAGAGAGAAGCAGAAGAGCAACGAATATTACACCAAATCGGTTCATTATGTCACCTCATCCTAAAGTTCAGTAGAGTAGTATTCTACTAGAATCTC
>JAPLCR010000359.1:0-6335 GCA_026392135.1 Armatimonadota bacterium | reverse complement strand
TCCCTCAAACCTTCTCCTTTACAAAATAGTACGCCCTCAACACACTAATAAGAGAGTTACCCTCTCAGCACAACCTGCCCCAAAACAAACAAAACACTTACAGTCAATAGAATTTCATCATTGACATCACTTCTTTTTCGTGATATAATATAACTGCTAGAAACTAGGACGTTGATACTCTACACGTGGAATACGGCGGTCATTTTCTGGTTTCAGCGTATCTTAGTGGTCAGAGACACCGCAGGTGCCTTTTACTAATATACCCGTAACAAAGGAAAACAGAATGGCTTTAATCTCTTTTAGCTCAATACTCTCGCTACTGCATACAGGTGACCTGTTTTCGAGGCGGAGCGACGCGCAGTATTGGGGAGGGTGGATCAGCGGAGATGGCAAAGACCGTAAAGTGAAGGTCACAGAGGTCTCCTTGGACGAACATGGGCTTGACCTGGCAATCGTTGACGGCGCTACCACTTATCGTCTTCAGGCGGTTCCCACAGACATCTCGCACTCCAAGGTGTTTCTGGATGACGCAGAGGTTGAAGGTGCTGCCATGGTGTTCGCGCCTAAGCCCAGCATCGGCAACCTGACGCGCTATGCCTTCGACTTCCGCCCAGTAACTCTCAACGGAAACCCTGCGCGGTTTAATATGCGCTACGACCCCTAAAACTGAGTGGATAGCGTGAGACAGTATAATGGGTCTGGTGACTGATGTCACCAGACCCATTATACTGAGCATTTACCACCGATGCCTTATTCAAAAGCCGCTTTAGTGGTTGAACAAAAACTCCTTGCCACTCATCATCGCCCATAACAGGTCGGCGAAAACCTGTTTCCGGTTCGCTTTCTTCTGATCAGAGGTAAGGCGGTTATCGGTAGCCGCCTCAGTAAGAATTGCTAGAGCGACCTGCCTTTCTGACGGCATCGGCTCTCTGCTGAACGTCACGCGGTAGAGCGTATTCAGTATCTCCACATCGCTTTTCCCCGCTGTAATTAACTGCTCCAATCTACCCCCCTGCGCGGGTATTTTCTGGTTCAGCGTCTCCGCGTTGATTAAATGGAGGGCTTGTGCTACTCCCGTCTGCGTGCCCCGCTCGCATTCGCAAGTCACCTGACGCGGCGGACGACCGAAGAGGTCGAGAAAAGCCGAAGGGGTACGTGTATCGGCTAGTGCAGAGGCGTGAGTTCCCGGTGCACTCCCTTCAAACGCCTCCGCGTGCCCTGTCACCTGCCCAATGGAATCTAAAAGTGCTTCGGCGGATAACCGACGCGGTAGGTAACGCGCATAGTACCGCTCATCCTCCCTATTTTCGGGCAAAACACGCGCTGAACGCTGATACGCCTCCGAAAGCAGAATAGTGCGAATGAGGGAGCGCGTGTCGAAGCCCTTAGCGACAAAGTCAGCAGTAAGAGCGCGAAGCAGGGCTTCATTCATGGAGGGGTTGGTAACACGGAGGTCATCGGCTGGCTCGTATAGCCCCTGCCCCATCAGGTATTTCCAGACCCGATTGACTATCGAACGGGCGAAAAATGGATTAGAGGGGGCGATTATCCACTTTGCAAGCGCGATTCGCCTGTCTTCGGGCGCGTTAATGTCGAGGGGTACTCCCTCCAAAGGCGCGGGAGAAAGCGGCTTGCCTAAACGCGGATGGCTCACATCTCCTTTGGCAGAGATGGAGATAGTCTCTTCCGGGTCAGGGTCGTCTTTCTTCTTTACCTCCTTGCGCTCCACCCGTGCAAAAAGGTTCGCAAAACGGTAGTAGTCGGCTTGAGACCATTTTTCGTGAGGGTGGTTGTGACAGTGAGCGCACTGCATCCGTATCCCCAAAAACGCCTGTGAAACGTTCTCCGCATACTCCTCAGGGCTACTCCCAATCCGATAGAAGTTCGCCGCCCCCACTTTTTGGTTCGAGCCTTGCGCCGTCACTATCTCATACACGAATCTATCCCAAGGTTTGTTCTCCTCCACGCTCTTCCGCACGAACTGATAGAAGCTCTGTAACCCCTTTCCTCCAAGAATATCACGATTCAGGCGCAACAGGTCGCTCCAACGGTACGTCCAGTAGTCGGTAAACTCGGAGCGTTTGAGTAGGTCATTGATGAGTCGCTCGCGTTTACCAGCCGCTTTTACCTCTGTAAACTTCTCTAGCTCCTCTAGCGTGGGCAGAACGCCAATCGTATCCAGCATTACGCGACGTAGGAAAACGCTATCGCCACTCCGCTCGGAGGGAAGGAGGCGCACCTGCGCCAGCTTTCGGTTTACGTAGTCGTCAATAAAATTAGCGCGGGGTAGCTTCGCAAGGCGAGTGGGCGCGAGGGTGTGCGGATAGGGAACGCGGAGGCGGGCATAGTTCACCTGCCCCAGATACCCCACGCTAATCGTCGCCTCACCACACCCGCGCATGGTCGCTTTACCGCGCTCGTCCACCCGCGCTATCAGGTCGTCGTTGCTTGTGTACTTCGCCCAGTGCGTCACATCCTCGGCGTGTCCATCGGAGAAAAACGCAGTTACCTGTAGCCTCTGCTCTCCATTAAGGAGAAGTACGCGCTCCTCCGGGAAAACGCTCAAGCGCGTTATGCGCGGGGTCTGCGAAGACACTCCTAGTGCTCCGCGCCCTATCCAGTCATAGAGAACCTGATACTCTAGCGTCCCTTTCTGCAACCGAACACCGCCGCTATGCGCCACTGCGAGAGTCGGTTTGAGTAGAAGAAGGCTCCGCTCAGGTCTATTCACTACAAGCCGCCGCCCTCTGCCCTCATAACGAAGCCTCTCATAGTCCTTATCGGGGTCGTAGGCGCGTAGCGAGAGTTTGAAGCCGCCTTTTCCGCTTGCTCCGCCATGGCAGATACCCATATTACAGCCCTGCTTCGAGAGAACCGCCTCGACATGATTCTCAAAACTCCACGCGAAGGGGGCTTGAAGCGAATGAATGGAGAGCGGCACGGTAGTAGTCAGCCCGTTGTAGTGAATGTGAAGAAGCATCCGCCCCTCTTTGCGCGGTGTGAGGATGTTTTTGCGCTCCCAGCGAATGAGCGTAGGCGTGTCCGCCTCTACTTTTGCGGTTTCCGTGAGGTCTACGGCGGTTCCATCGGCGCGGTAGCCCGTTATCAGCAGCGATTGACGCGCCTCTCTGTGCGTGAACTCTATTCGACTAGGTGTCGCTTCAAGCCGAACGATTGCGGGCGGACGAACAGGAGTGCCTGCTCTCGCTATATGGGTAGGCAAGAGGCAAAAAAGAAGCGGAAGAAAAGTTTTAGGCTTCCAGTTCAGCAACATAGATATCCGTTACATGGTCGCGCCTAGAGACGAAGGCGAGGGCTTTGCCGTCCGGTCTCCACGCAGGAAAGTGGTCATACGCAGGGTGTTTTGTCAAGTTCGTAAGGTGGTTGCCTTCAGTGTCCATAAGGTATACCTCCTCGTTTCCGTCACGCCGCGAAACAAAGGCGATAGACTTGCCATCAGGAGACCAACGCGGGTAGATGTCTGCGGAAAGCCCCTGTGTTAGCCGCTTAACCTTGCCCGTCGCCCTCTCTACTGTATAGATACTCTGCACTCCATCTCGCGCCGAATCGAAGACGATAGACTTCCCATCGGGTGAAAAGTGGGGATGCTGGTCGAGGTTCCCCTCTTTCATTAGAGGCTGAATGTTTTTGCCATCAGAGTCCGCAAGGTAGATTTTCTGCTTGCCGTCGCGCATAGAGGTGAAGGCTACCGTTTTGCCATCCGGAGACCAGACAGGCTGTTGGTTGAACTGGGGTCCCGTTATAATGCGCGTGTCGTTCTTGCCGTCGGGCTGTATCGTGTGGATATGCAGAAAGCCGTCTGTGCCTTTAAACGTGAAGGCGACATAGACGATTTTCTTGCCGTCGGAAGACCAGTCGGGATGATAGCGCGGGGCTTTGTCGGGAGGGGTTTCAGTCACCTGTCGGAATAGGGTTCCGTCGGTTTGGACAACACAGAGATTAAATGCGCCAGCGCGGTTTTGCGCGAAGAGAATCTGCTCTCCATTAGGAGACCAGCAGAGGTTCTGCTTAAAGAGACCGTCTTTTGTTATGCGTCTAAGGGAGCGAAAGCGCATCAGCCAATCTCCTCTGAGTGTCCACTCTCTCAAGTGTACCGTATCCGCTTACACTTTCGGGGAACATTCGCGAAACAGCGCGAAAAGCGGCTCTTTCGGCATGAAACAGGGAAACTTCACCTAGTAAGGATACTGTTTTTGAGTAACCATCTCCAGAATTAGGTAGAGATACGGATGTTTTTATTCCGATAGTATAGAATAATGTAGGGATATACGGAAAGGGATTGGATAATGTCACTTACACAAATCGCACCGCCCCGCGTGGCTCCCATTCTTTGCGAATGCGGAGGAGTGTGCGAAACAAGAACTATCAATTTTACACTGCGTCGCTCCGCAGATACCATCGTGCTACTTCAAAACATCTCAGCAGAGGTGTGCCAAATGTGCGGGGAGCCTCAATTCACTATTCCGACCACCGAAAAGATGATGCGTATGCTTCACAGCAAGTGCAGTCCAGACGGCGTGATGCTGGTTCCTATCTACGATATGGAGACTCTCTAGCGAACTAACGCGCCATGCTCCGACATATACGCCTTTATTTCGTCAATGGTGTAGATTCCGTCATGCACCATCGAAGCGATAAGGGCGGCGGAAGCCTTTCCCTCTGTGACGGCTTCTAGGCAGTGCTGTGGCGTGCCTGCGCCTCCCGACGCAATGACAGGTATCTGTACGCTCTCCGCTACGGTGCGCGTCAGCAGTAGATCGTACCCTATCTGCGTACCGTCCCTATCCATACTGGTCAGCAAAATCTCTCCCGCGCCCAACGCCTCCGCTTGTTGCGCCCACTCTAGCGCGTCTACCCCCGTAGCGGTGCGTCCCCCATGCGTAAAGACCTCCCATTTCGGCGAGCCATCTGCGTAAGAGCCTACCCGCTTGGGGTCTATCGCGACGACGACACACTGGCTTCCAAACTGCTCTGCCGCCTCGCGAATAATCTCAGGACGTTGAAGTGCCGCCGTATTCACCGCGACTTTATCTGCCCCTGCAAGCAGGATTCCGCGAAAATCCTCCACCACGCGAATGCCTCCGCCAACGGTGAAGGGGATGAAAACCTGCTCTGCGACTCGTGCCGCCATCTCGACTATTAAGTTACGTCGCTCATGGCTCGCGGTAATATCGAGGAATACCAGTTCGTCTGCCCCCATCGCGTCATAACGCGCCGCCAACTCTACGGGGTCTCCCGCATCGCGCAGGTGGAGAAAGTTCACCCCCTTTACGACTCGCCCCTCTTTAACATCCAAACATGGAATTATTCTCTGTGTAAGCATAGTTTTTAATTATACCACGCCGAACATTGACAAAACAGCCAAATCTTCCGTAGAATGATACAGCATTTATTACCCATACGTTAAATACGAGGAGAACCCAGTTTTATGCAACGTCCCGGTTTAGTATTGCTTGCTCTGCTTGCTGGCATGATAGGTCTTGTGATGTTCACTACACGCTTCCATCGTTCTGAAAAACCCTACATTGAAAAGGTGGAAGAGGAAGAGAATGAAAAAATGATAGCAGAGATGAAGAAGGCACAGGAGAGACAAAACGCGCCTGACCGCCTACAAACCTACGAAAAATTCAGTAAGGGCATCATTAAGGGAGAGATTGAAGTTGAGAACGCAGGCGTTTTTGAGGTCGAACTCTTTCCCGAAGCGGCTCCTAAGTCGGTAGCCCACATCGTCGAACTCGCCAAAAAAGGCTTTTACAACGGTATTCGCTTCCACCGTGTCGTACCAGACTTTGTGGCACAGGTAGGCGACCCTAGGTCGAAAAACTACAAAAAATCGGATTTCGAGGGTAAGTCAGCTGAGCAGATTGGCTCGGAGATGAAGCTGGGCGAGGGCGGCTCTGGCACAACCGTTCTGCTAGAAACAAAGCTGCCTCACCTCCCCAATACGATTGGCATGGCACGCTCAGGTGCTCCTAATAGTGGAGACAGCCAGTTCTTCTTTAATCTTAAGGATAACGGCAGCCTTGATGCCGCCTACTGTGCATTCGGCAGAGTCGTAAAGGGACAGGAAAACCTAACGAAAATCGCGCATGGCGACTCGATAGTCCGCTTTACCATTAAGTAGTACCAAAAGAAAAATCAGGCGCAGGAGACAAAATAAGGGGTGGCTTCATAAGAAGCCACCCCATTTCATAAGTGAGGGTGTAATGAGGTTTTCCTTCGCAATACGCGCCTTCTCAAGGAGTTGGAGGCTCAACATCCTGTCACCGTTAGCGCATCATTTCGCTTGGGGAAATCATAAGAACATCTCTATC
>JAPLCR010000082.1 GCA_026392135.1 Armatimonadota bacterium | reverse complement strand
TTCAGAGTAGGCTTCCAATGCCCTGCGAAAGACCTCAGAGCGCGTGATACCCTTGTTCAAGGCGATTTTATTCACTTTTTCTTTTAGTTGTGGGGATAGGCGAACGCTTCCCATAATAGACTGACCTCCTAACTCTTGATAGTAGCATTGTACCACGCATTCAGAAGTTGTACGACAACTCTTACCGCGATTCCACCCTTCTTGACAAAACCACGAACCCGTGATATAATGTCTACATAATATGCAAACACAAGAGTCCGCCAATTTCGGCGGGCTTTTTTGCGTTTCAACGGCGGAGTTGCGAAAATTCATATGCAAAGCGTCTTGACTCGCCCCGTCATGCAAGGTATACTATATCCGACTAATCTAATCGGAGATGATTTTAGTCGGATAGGCGAAAACGCTTCGCCCCGACTCTCAAAGAAGGTTCAAGGTATGCTGTCTTTAAGTAAAAAGATAGATTACGCGCTACTCGCCCTCTCCTATCTCGCGCACAAGCCCTACCGCGCCGCGAACACAAAGGAGATTGCGGAGGAGTACGCCCTGCCTGTCGAACTTCTCGCCAAAATTCTCCAAAAACTGGCGAAAGCCGAAATTCTTGTCTCCACATCGGGACCTACAGGGGGCTACCGCCTTCTACTCGCTCCCGAAAAAATTAGCGTAGGCGCGATAGTAGACATCATTGAGGGGCGCCCCGCCCTCGTTCAGTGTATGCGCTCCGACAGCCATAGTTGCGACCAGATACAGAAATGCACCATTCGCACGCCGCTTATGCGGGTCAATGCGCGAATGTTAGATATGCTAGATGAAATCTCGCTTGCGGAAATCTGCAAGGACGAGACCGAGAGCCATCGTGTCACCATACCGCTTCTAGTACGCTCCTGAGCGTGGGGCGTGACGAAGGAAGGGATTTTCCATAATGTCAAGTTCGAACACAATGCTTGAAGAGTTCGCCGCCAAAGAGTACGAATACGGCTTCGTCTCCGATATCGAATCGGAGTCGATACCCAAAGGCTTGAGCGAAGATGTTGTACGCCTCATCTCTCAAAAGAAAAACGAGCCGGAGTGGCTCCTTGAGTGGAGGCTAAAGGCATATCGCCACTGGCTTACTATGACCGAACCCGAATGGCACAACGTAGGCTATTCGCCGATAGACTATCAGAATATCATCTACTACTCCGCCCCAAAGCCCAAAGTGCAACTGAACAGCCTCGACGAGGTAGACCCGGAACTCCTCGCCACGTTTAAGAAGTTGGGTATCTCTGTAGACGAGCAGAAGCGGCTTACAGGAGTCGCGGTAGACATGGTGTTCGATAGCGTCTCCGTCGCCACCACGTTTCAGGCGCAACTCGCCGAGCGCGGGATAATCTTTTGCTCCTTCTCCGAGGCGGTGAAGAACCACCCCGAACTGGTACGCGAATATCTTGGCTCCGTCGTTCCCGCCTCCGATAACTTCTTCGCCGCGCTGAACTCGGCGGTCTTTTCTGACGGCTCGTTCTGCTACATACCCAAAGGCGTGCGTTGCCCGATGGAACTCTCCACCTACTTCCGCATCAACTCGAAGGACACGGGGCAGTTCGAGCGCACTCTGCTTATCGCCGATGAAGACGCTTACGTCTCCTACCTAGAGGGTTGTACCGCGCCTATGCGCGACGAAAACCAACTCCACGCGGCGGTGGTCGAACTCATCGCGCTCAAGGGCGCAACCATAAAGTACTCCACCGTTCAGAACTGGTATCCCGGCGATAAAGACGGCAAGGGCGGTATCTACAATTTTGTCACGAAGCGCGGAAAGTGTCTCGGAGACCGTAGCAAAATCAGTTGGACGCAGGTGGAGACAGGCTCCGCGATAACGTGGAAGTACCCCAGTTGCCTCCTTATCGGCGACGACTCGATTGGCGAATTCTACTCCGTAGCACTCACCAATCACCGCCAGCAAGCCGATACAGGCACGAAGATGATTCATATTGGCAAACGAACGCGAAGCACCATCGTCTCGAAAGGTATCAGCGCAGGCTTCGGGCAGAACACCTATCGCGGACTGGTTCGCATAAACCCCGGCGCAGAGGGGGCGCGTAACTACTCGCAGTGCGATTCGCTACTGCTCGGCGACAAGTGCGGGGCGCACACCTTCCCCTATATCGACGTGCGAAACCCCTCCGCTCAGGTAGAGCATGAGGCGACCACCTCGAAGATCGGAGAAGACCAGATATTCTACTGCAATCAGCGCGGTCTCTCGAACGAGGACGCAGTGAACA
>JAPLCR010000010.1 GCA_026392135.1 Armatimonadota bacterium | reverse complement strand
GTCTTTCCCATGCCGGGACGACCCAGTATGAGTATACTCTTACCGTTTTCCACCACGTCTTGAATGATGTCAACGGTGCCATATACAGCGCGACCAATACGGCAGGTCAGCCCGACGATTTTGCCGGTGCGGTTTCGGATAGCAGAGATTCTGTGAAGAGTACTCTCAATTCCTGCGCGGTTGTCCTTGCCAAAACTTCCGATGTGTTGAACGACCTGGTCAATCTGCTCGGCAGTAACAGGGTCGGTACCGAGTTCTACTACGCGCCCTGAAAATCGGGCTTCTGGGATGCGCCCCAAGTCCATTACAACCTCCAAAAGACCGTCGAGAGGTTGATGTGTCTCTAGGTGGGCGCGGATGGCAGTAGGTATGACCTCGATGAGTTGTTCAAGGTTATCCGTAATACGTTGCTGGTTCGCAGCGATTGGTGTGTTAATCGAGGTTTCCGGTAGCACCGGTGTCTGTACGGGGCGAGTTGTGAGTGCCGATGAGGGCGGCATACCCGTGTGTAGTGAGTTGGTCATGGTCAATTATGGGCGACTCCTGAAGCAGGGGCATTTCAAAACCCGACGGAGCGCAAAACTCGTATTGACTTTGTTTGCCCTGCCCTGTTCGCAGAGTGGATATAGTAGCCTTTGCTTTTCGCGTGGGCTAAAGGACGGTGAGCGTACTGCTCAAGGTCACTTCTACTTTTCAAGACCTGATTTTCAGGTGAAAAGTTTCTTGTTTAGTTAAAATTTCGGGGAACTGCTCTAAATAGAGGAGTTCTTTACGAAACTTAGGGCAGAGCTAACTGAAATGGAGGGCGTGACTTCACTCTGCAATGAATACACCTTCCGAACTGCCACTACCATACCGTTGGCGGCAACACGTTCGTTAAAGGTGATGGGGCGAATTTTTTTGAATGGGAGAGTACTTTAGTTTTGCTGCCTCGCTCCACCAAATAGTAAAACACGCTAGTAGAAGTGCGGCTACCTCTACGTAAGCCCAAAGGCTTCGCGGAAGAGTGCGATGCTTTTTGGTACTGCGGTGTGAGGGTCTTCTTTGCCCTCCATCTCTAACGAGATGTAGCCGTGATAGCCCACGTTTGCGAGTATATCGGCGATACGATTATAGTCTAGGTCGAGGGTGTACCACTCTCCGCCGCCGTAGTAGGTTTTCGCCTGTACCATAATCGTTCGCGGTGCCATTAGCTCAAGAGCGGCATAGGGGCTTGATAAGAAGTTGCCTGTGTCCATCAGCACCGAGAGCCAAGGCGAGTCTACAGCGTCTACAATGCGTAAAACGCCTTCTGGTTTTCGTGTTAAGCCCCAGTGGTTCTCTAGTGCGAGTACGACCCCACACTCGTCTGCTTTTGGGAGGCACTGTTCTATGCTATCGATGCACCAGTTGAAAGCATCATCGTCGGTGTATCCGGGTATAGGGGGTTCATCACCGTTGAGAGCCATTAACTCATCAAAGGAGGCGACGGTAGACCAGCGTCCAGAGTTTAATCGAATTGCGGGTATTCCCAACTGGTAGGCGATTTCAATACAACGTTCAGTATGGGCTATGTTTTGTTGGCGGAACTCTCTGTCTGGGGAGACGAAGTTTTGGTGAATGGAGAGACAGACAAGGTCTAGCCCATTTGCAAAGGCGCGTCGCTTTAGGCTTTGTAGGTAGGACGGCTCTTCGTTGTCCAGTTGACGGTGTAGAATGTCTACTCCCGAAACACCTAGCTCTGCGGAGTAGTCTATTACATTTTGCACGGGTATTTTGGGGTCGCGAAAATGCCAGTATGAGTAGGTAGAAATGGCGAGTTTTACGGTTGCAGGCACAGGTTTCTCCTTTAGTATTCTTGAGGATCATTCAGGCACCCTCACCACCCCTGGCTCTGTTGAGGCAGGAGCGGCTAGAGTTGTGTGGGAGTGGTTGGGCTAATTGCCTTTAGGGCTTAATCGCTCTAGGTATTTTTGATAGAGGCGTGTGTGCTTCGACTCAAGGTTGACCGACTTACCCGCTATAAAGAGATAGCGGAGGCGGGTGGTGAAGTCGAACGGGTCGCCGTCCGTCACCAGAATATCTGCGTCCTTGCCTACGTCTAGGCTACCCACTCTATCTGAGATACCCAGTATCTCTGCGGAGGTCAGGGTCATGGCGCGTAACGCCGCTTCTACGGGCAAGCCGTGAGCGCAACAGAAGCCTACCTGACCGGGTAGGTTCCGAACGATGGTGGCGTTCCCCGACTGAAACGCGAACTTGACTCCCGCTTTCTGTAGAATGGCGGGGGCGCTAAAGAGCGTGTCATAGGGGTCATAGGAGCGAATGGAGGGTCCGTCCTCTACGCTATTCACAATGGGGAGCGTGTAGAGGAGAGGAATCTGCTTTTTGGCGAGCGTATCTGCAATACGCCAAGCCTCTGCGCCGTCGGCGAGTATCATCTTGAGGTGATTCTTCTCGGCGAACTCGATACTCTGCTTAATCGCCTTTGCAGAGTTGGCATGGATCACGACGGGCTTTGCTCCGTCAAGGTAGGGAATCATCGCCTCTAGCTGAAGGTTCATGGGGTAGTCGGAGGACTGCTTTCGGAAGTCGCGATACTGCTTCGCCTTCGCAAAGTGTTCCGTGAGACTGTCGGTCAGGGATGCGCTCTGCTTTACGATATTCTGTACCTCTTCCGGCGACAAGAATTCGCGCAACTGTTCCATTGTCTCTTCGCTAGGCGGCTCTGGGAAGGTGATATGCAGGGCGTTCGCGTCCTTGATAACCATCTGCTCGGAAGTCCAACCGTCGAGGTGGATAGTTGCACTCTGTCCCGCTACGAGACTGCCTTCCGGGTAGGTCTGCGTGGAGGTGATGCCCGCTACTCTCGAAATCGCGAAGTGTTCGCTGGAGGGGTGGACTGCGGTAAGAGCGCGGAGGTCGGGCTGAAAACTACCCTCCTCCCGCGAATCTGAAGAGACATTGATGGAGCCTATCTCGGTAAGCCCCAGGTGCGACCCTGCGTCGATTAGACCGGGATAGACGTGTAGCCCCTTCGCGTTGACAATAACGGTTCCGTTGGGGATTTTTACCGCGCTACCTACCGCGACTATCTTCCCATTGGATATAAGCACCGTTCCTTCTGGTATGACCGCGCCAGAGACGGGGTGTACCGTTCCTTTGACGATGGCGTAGGACTTTCCGACGCGGGGTAGGGGCAGTGTAGAGGTCTCAACGTTGTTCGCGTTGACTCTGTTCTGTAGCACCGCCTGTTTGTCTAGCCCAAAAGCGTCGCGCTTTTGGAAGTAGACCTCGCCTTCCACTAGCGTCATGGCGCAGATGGAGTATGAGCTGAGCGGATGCCCCGACCAGATGGCGATGTCTGCATCTTTGCCTACTTCGAGGCTTCCAGCGCGTCTTTCAATGCCTAACTGTATGGCGGGATTGATGGTGATGAGTTTGAGCGCATCGGCTTCCGTGAGGTTGCCGTAGCGCAGAACGAAGCCGGCTTCGAGGTTCAGGTGGGCTGTTCCGCCGAAGTTGTCAGAGTTCAGAGAGCAGACGATTCCCGCCTGTGTACAGAGGGCGACGTTGTAGGGAATGGCTTCATACGCCTCGATTTTGTACGACCAGAAGTTCGCGAAGGTGGAGATACTTGCGCCCACTTTTGCGATTTCGGGGGCGATTTTGTACGCCTCTAGCGCGTGCTGAAAGACTAACTTGTATCCGAACTCCTGACTCAAGCGTAGCATCATCAGCATCTCGTCGGCGCGGTAGGAGTGGCACTGTACGCGAATACGACCCTGCAAGATGTCGGCGAGGGCTTCAAGGCGCAGGTCTTTGCGGGGCGGGGCGATATTCGGGTTCGTCTGCCGCGCCTTTTCGTAGGTCTCCCACTCGCGAATATACTGCTTCGCCTCCTGAAAGGCACGACGGTAGACCGCCTCTACGCCCATTCGCGAAGAGGGAAAGCGTCCGCTTCCGCGCCGTGTGACGTTTTCGCCCAGCGCGAACTTGACCATACGGGGCGCATCGGGGACGAATAGCTCTTCGACGGGGCGCATATATTTGAGTTTTATCACCACGCTCTGTCCGCCGATAGCGTTTGCGCTACCGTGTAGCACGAGGGCGGAGGTGTTTCCATTGGCTAAGGCGCGGTAGAGCGCGGGGACTTTTGGGTTCAGGACATCGTGGGCGCGAACATCGGCGGTAATGCTATCCGAGCCTTCGTTCACGGAGTCCATTGCGATATGCGAGTGCGCGTCTACGATACCGGGCATGATGAACTTGCCCGTCGCGTCTATGACAGGGACTCCTGCGGGTTGCGGGATACTCTTGCCAATCGCGACGATTTTGCCGTTCTGAATCAGGATTGCGCCGTCTTGAATCACACCTTGTGTAATGGTGAGAATAGTTCC
This sequence comes from Armatimonadota bacterium, assembly GCA_026392135.1. Lineage (GTDB taxonomy): Bacteria > Armatimonadota > Chthonomonadetes > Chthonomonadales > Chthonomonadaceae > CAIJLM01. The sequence continues at coordinate 6,590 of JAPLCR010000010.1, read as the reverse complement.
GCCTTTGATGTAGCAGTTTCCGTTGGTCTTGAGGGCGGGTTTTCTGTCTTTGTCTAACTCCGTCGGGAGCTCTTGCGCGAAGGCGAAACGCCCCATAGACGCGAGAAGCAGGGTTAGGGATAGAAGTAGGGGGCGATGTTGTGTCATCTATTTAGTCTCCTCGTCATCATCGGTGCGGGGGCGGCGGCGGGGAGCCGCTGGCACTACTGCGGGCTTCTCTTTCTCTGTCTCGAACTTCTCGCCATCAATAAAGAGCATCACGGTTTTGGACTTCGCGTTGGCAAAGTCGCCGTTCATGATGGTTAGGAGGGCGGATTTACCCGCCTCTACGGTTCCCATGCGCCTCTCTTGCCCCAAAATATGCGCGGCGTTGAGGCTGAGCGCGCGGAGGGCAGTTTCGCGAGGTAGCCCCGCCTTAATCACGCGCCGCAGGTTCTCCCAGAAGTCTGCGGGGCTTTTCAGCCCTCGTGTACTGAAGGCGAAGAGTACGCCCTCTTTGGAGAGCGCAAGCGTGTTTCCGACCCTCTCCTCCCAGATTCGCTTCCGGTCTGCGATAACCGCTTTAGGCGTGTCGTCATCAGGGGAGGGAGTGGCACTTGGCTCTTTACCGAAGTTTAGACTGAGGAGGACGGGGATTTTCTTGGAGGCGAGTAGTTTCGCCTGTTGGTAGGCATCCAGCCCGCCTACAACGATGGGGCGCAGACGGAACTCCGCTGAAAACGCGGCTACACGGACTATTTCGCGCTCAGTATCGGCTTCAAAGAGAGAGGGAACGCTGCCATTAAGGATGAGTTGGAGGGCATTGAGTGTGTCGTCTGCGGGCGGTCTGCGTGTCAAGCCTTTGTCGTAGGCGGCGATGAGCGCGGGGTAGCGTTGTCCGTCCAGAAGAGTCTGGCGGAGTAGTGAAAATATTCCCATGAGGCTACCGGGGAAGCCTCCGCCTCCGCCTGACTGAAACCCTAAACCTGCGCCCGCGACAGGCAGAACTACTATGTCGCGCTTTACATGACCGCTTAGGTTGACTACGGTTCCGTATCCATTTAGCATTCCGCCAGAGGGGACAATCCACTGTGTTGTGAAGCCCTGTTTGCGGAGGTCATTGGCTTGAGAGGAGGAGAGCGAGAGAGTGTCGGAGGCACGAAGTTCTGGACGCACGCCTTTGCGGTTTGCCAACCGCATAGCGATTTGCGGGGTCGTGTTGGGGTCTATCGGCTCGTCTTGGCTTGGTTGTGCGTCGGGGTACTTTAGCCCTGCGCTAGACCATGCGTCGATGAATCCCGGATAGACTACCAGCCCGTCGCCCTTCACAATTTCCGCTGTCGGCGGAGGAGTGATGTCTTTGCCCACCGCCTCTATTCGTCCATCGCGTATGACGATGGTTCCTTTGTCTATAACGCGCCCATCGCCGATTTCGATTTTTGCGCCGACAATAGCATAGAGGCTAATGGGCACTTGGGCGTGAACAACTCCGGGAGCCAGAAGGCACCCTAAGAAGAGCGGTAGGAGAAGCGAACAGTTTCGCCTTTTCAATGGTTGGTTTCCTCCCCAAAAAATAAAAATAATCCCAAAATGGTGGTTCGACCTAATCCCGTTGCCTCCGTATCTATGAGGGGATGTGTCAAAACCGCACGACCGCCTTGATAACCCCTGTTTCCGGCTGTAGCCATGTTGGGAACGCCTCAATCATATCCTCAGCGTCGGCTTGATGGGTTATCCAGGGAGTTGTGTCTATTTCGCCCGTTTCTATGAGGCGGATGATGTTTCGGAAGTCGTTTGCGGTAGAGTTGCGCGTCGCGAGTATCGTCAACTCTCGTCGGTGGAAGTCGGGGTCGTGGAAGGTGACATCACCAATGAAAAGCCCCACAAAGACCAGTTTTCCGGTGGGGGCAAGGTAGCGGAAGGCGTTGTGCATGGAGTCAGAGTTCCCCGTCGCATCGAAAACGAGGGTGGGCAGGTTGCCGTTGGTTATCTCTTGAACTGTTTCGAGGGCATTTTCTCCTACGGTGACGGTGTGCGCCACGCCAATCTGCTGACGGCAGAAGGCGAGGCGTTGTTCATTCATATCGAGCGCAATGACTTGTGCCCCCGCCGCCTTCGCAAACTGCATTACTCCTAAACCTATCGGACCTGCGCCTATCACAAGGGCGTACTCTCCTTGCTCTACCTGCCCGCGTTGAACGGCGTGCGCCCCTATGCCCAGCGTCTCCACGAGGGCGAGCTGTTCTAAGGAGAGCGTTTCGGAGTGGTGGAGTTTGGAGATGGGAACGCTGATAATTTCGCGCATGCCACCGTCCGTATGCACTCCTAAAACCTTTAGCGACGCGCAACAGTTGGTTCTGCCCCGCCGACACGCGATACAGGTTCCACAGTTCAGATAGGGTTCGACGGCGCACTTGTCGCCAACCTTTAAGCCTTGCGGATTATCGCCAATCGCGAGTATCTCTACGCCCAACTCGTGCCCTAGTATGCGCGGGTAGGAGAAGAAGGGCTGTCGTCCGCGATAGGCGTGTAGGTCGGTTCCGCAGATTCCCACGCGGTGTACGCGCACTAGCGCCTCCCCGTCCTGAAAAGTATCGGGAGGCGTTGTTTCTGAAAGCGTGAAATTTCCGGGCGTTTCGAGCGTGATTGTCTTCATTCTTGTCCTTTTAACCTAGCTCCACTCCTTAAACGGGGAAGGGGGGAACACACATAACCTCACCCACCCTCTCCTTTGCGAAGGAGAGGGTTAGGGTGAGACTATGCCCTATTTGCCCAACTCATAGCAGTAGAGGTTGGTTTTGTCTTTCACATAGAGGCGACTGCCTGTAATGGTGAGGTGCGCCCAGTTGAAGCCTTCACCTGCCGGCTTCCATGTAACGAGCGGTACACACTTCTCTGTGTTCACTTCAAAGACGTTCAGTTCGCCAGAGGTGGTAAGCGCGAAGATGCGGTTACTTGCCACTACGAGCGAGACATAGCCAAGCCCCCCGATAAGCTTCGTGGAAGTCCACTTCGTTTTACCTGTTGTGAGGTCTACGCAGACGAGCCGCCCAGACCGCTGATCCATTCCGAAAAGGTGATCTTTCACCGCGATAGGTGTTACCATGTAGGCACTCAGGTCTGCGTTTTGCCATGCCACCTTCGTCTTGATTTTATCGTCCTCTTTGGAGAGGTTCAGGCAGACGATAGGCTTCGCGTCACACCCTATAAGTACGTTGTCTTTCCAGATGACAGGAGAGACGATGGTCTGCTCCATGAAGGCAGCGAGAGGGTGTTCCCAGAGTAGTTTGTGCTCGCTATCGTCCAGCCCGACCATACGTAGCCCTGTAAACCCGACCAGTTGTCGCTGTCCTGCAAGATTCGCAAAGAGCGGGGAGGCGTAGCTGCTACGCTCCTCCAGTGCTTTCCAGACAATTTTACCCGTTCGACGGTCAAAGGCGACGATACAACCCGCTTTTTTCCCGCCGACGGGAAGAATAACGTTGTTGCCGTCTACCAGAGGAGAGGCGGATGCTCCGCAGACTGGAAACCACTTGTCCTCGCCGTCTGCACCGCGCTCTACGCCCCAGAACTCGCTATTAAGGTCACGAGTCCAGAGGATATTCCCCGATTTGATTTCGATGCAGCTGAAGTGTCCGCCTAAGCCGAGCATATAGACTCTGTCTCTATCGACAGTGGGGGTGGAGTTGGGTCCCTTACCCGCTCTTGCGTCCGGTGGCTCGAAAGCGCAGTCATGGGGTTTACGCCAGAGCTGTTTACCTGTGTTTGCGTCGAAACTAAGGCAGGTCTCTACCTTGTTTCCCTCGTTGCCCATGATGAAAACCTTGCCTTTTGCGATGACAGGGGAGGAGTAGCCTTCGCCAACGTAGGCTTTCCAGAGCGGTTCAGGGAGTTTTGCGGGAAGGATTGCTGGGAGTTTTGCGTCAACAGCGACCCCGTCGCGGTTGGCTCCGCGCCACTGTGACCATTCGTCGGCAAGGGTAGGTGTAAGAGCGATGCCGAGTAGCGCAAAAGTAAGGGCGAGGCGTTTCATTAGGTTTCTCCTTGCCGTACGCCCTCAAAAGACTACGAACTCAAGTCAAGCGCATCGCTGAGGCGGCGTGGAACTGTGCCGAATCGAGCGATGAACTCCTCACGGGTGGGCGCAAGGCGGGTCTGTTGTTTCTGCTCATGGTAGAGCAGTATGTTAGTGATTTTGTGTTCAAGGAACGGGTTGGAAAACCGCTCTAATACGGAGTAGGCGAAATCGACGGGCTGGTCTACGCGCCCCTCCATTGTCGGGACAATCTCCTCAAAAAGCAGTCCCTCCAGCCATTCACGAATCTCCGAATCCAACATCGCTTCCTTGACGGTCTCGTATCCCTTTGCGAGAGCGCGGGGAGCCATCGCGGTGTGTGCTCCGTTGAGGATACGCACTTTTCGCAGGAAGTAGGGAGTGACATCGGGTGTGTAGACGAGCGCGGGATGCTCTAGCCATCTGTCCTCCTCCTCGTCTTGCTCGATAACCCAGAGCGCAAACGGTTCGGCGGAGATAAGCAGTTGGTCGTTTTCGGCAAGCGGATGCACTGGGTTTGCGTCTACTACAATTCTATCCACGAGGCTATTGCGCCATCTGCACTCCTTTGTTAGCCATGCGATAAACTCCGCTGAAAGACTCCATGTCTCCGAAAGCCCGACAAGAATATCGCGCAACCTGTCCGCGTTGTCCTCTAGCAGTTCGCAAGGGAGTATCGTCACGCCCGGCTGTCTCGCCTCGAAGCGCGTGTGCAGAACTGCCAACAACTTCGCGGGAAACGCCTGCGGCGGACTGCTCTGCAACGTGTCGGAAACGTCTAGGGCGAAGCCCGCTTCGGTGGTGTTGGAGAGAATAACCTTGATGCCGGGAGAGGCGGCGACTTTCAGAACCTCTTCCCAATCGGTCTGAGCGACAAGGGCGCGTTGTATACTCGCCGACTCCTCCACTCTATCTACGGTCTGTCCGTTCTCAACGCCCTGTACGAGAACGTTGTAGCGTCCGTTCTGCGCGTTCAGCCAGTCGCCGCGCGAGTTCACGGTAGACTGCACAACGACAATACCCCCAACAGGTTTGTCTGTCTGATTCGCATGGTGTATGAACAGGTCGGCGAATCCGCGAAGAAAGCGACCGCTTCCAAACTGGAGTACGGTTTCGATCATCTTAGTTGTTCTCCGCCTTCCCGCTATGCCATACCATGTCGCGGACGGGTTCCAGTATTTGCAGGACATCTGCGCGTATCTCCGTTGAGATGGACGACGACAGGCCGCGAAGGTTCCGCTCAACTTCGTCCGGTGTCGCGATTCCGAGTAGCGTGGTGTCCGCTTGCCCTGTTTCGAGCGCAAACTCTAGGGCGAGTTGGGCGATGTCCACCCCCTTGCTTTCACAAAAGAGCCGCGCCTGCGTCATGGCTTCACGGATTTCGGGCTGGGCGGGATGCCAGTCGGGGAGCGGCTTATTCGAGAGGAGGCGCATACCCAACGGAGCCGCGTTGATGATGCCTACTCGCTTTTCGTGTAGGTAGGGGATAAGCGCGTTGAGGCGTTGGTTTTGTAGGGTGTAGTGGCAATATGCGAGAATCACATCGATGTCTATCTGGTCTAATACCGTCTGGAATATCTTGAGCGGAAAGCCGGATACGCCTACAAAACGCACTTTACCCTGCTCTCTGAGTTTGAAGAGGGCGGGCAGGGTTTCGTCAATGATGGGCTGAATGTCTACAAACTCAATATCGTGGCAGAAGAGAAGGTCAACGTGGTCGGTGCGAAGGCGTTGCAGGCTTTCGTCTACACTGCGCGTTACTCGCTCTGGCGAGAAGTCGAAGTTACCGGGTCCGTACTGCCCGCACTTAGTGGAGAGGTAGTAGGAGTCGCGAGGGCGATTCCGGAGGGCGGCTCCAAGTACAGTTTCGGCTCTGGTTACGCCGTAGTGGGGCGATGTATCGAAGAGGTTGATACCTGCATCTAGAGCCATACCCACCGCTTCATCCGCGGCGGCTTGAGTCACTTCTCCAAACGCGCCGCCGAGCGACGAACCGCCAAAACTGAGTTCGGAGACCTGTATGCCGGTCTTTCCTAATGCGCGATATTCCACTAATTTACTCCTTGATTGGGGGATGCTACTATAATCTCGCTAAAACGCTGAAAGTCGGCGACGTTAAAGGTAAGCAAATGGGTTATCTCGTTGGCGAGCATTGCGGCGACTAAATTTGCGTCATGCACCTGAACGCCGCGAACAGAGTGTCGTGCTACGAGTTCTCTCCAATGTGTGTATGTCATAGGGGTATCAGGCAAGAATGGTAAAATCGCTTCCAACCTTTCCATCTCCTCGCTTGCCTCTTGAATAGTCATCCCCAAACCATTGTTCGCCAACGGGCGTGTACAAACGTTCCAAAACTCACGTACGACCTGAGAAACGAGGTAGAGTGTTTCGCCTTGCGCGAGTAAAGACTTTATTGCACTAAGGGACTTACTCTGGAATAAGTCTTCCAGTTGAAAACCAGAAGCCCTCACCCCCGTCCCCTCTCCCAATTCTGGGCGAGGAGTGACTAGGGCGGAAGACGACTCCGTTGGGCGATAGTCTCCCTTTCCCTAGAGGT
>JAPLCR010000504.1 GCA_026392135.1 Armatimonadota bacterium | reverse complement strand
GTTTGCATGGCTTCGATAACTGCCCAGACAGCCTCGAAGCCTTGCTCATAGATAGATGGGAACTCTTCACGGGTTAGCATAGTTCTATTCTCGGAGACTTTCTAACCGAATCCTACTCTTTTCATAGGGTGAGTAGTTACGTCGTTGCTAAAAAGCCCATCCGGATTCTGCACCTGAAGCAGGTGTATTCCTACAGCCGGCAATTTGGCGGGGGCGACCGTTATAGTCCCGCCAGCGATACTGAGAGAACCATCAACTCTTCTGCCATCAATATACAGGTACGCGCCGCGCTCAATGTGTCTTCCACTCATCTTCATAGAGCCAATCCCTGGATAGAGAAGGGGGAACGCCTCGTGCCCTCTCTGGGTCTGAATGGGACCAACAGTCCAAAGAGCGGGTTGAGGATGATCGTAGTCCGCCTTGCGCCCAAGCCGACCTGTGAATGTTCCGACGAACCTTCCTTTAGAGGCTAGAGTTATCAGTTCGGCGCGATTGAAGGCTTTATGGACTCCCTCGCTTTCAACATAGACTCCGCCTCCTGTGCGCCCATCGAACTGGAAGGAGACATGGGCGGAATTCCGCCCTTTGAGGAAGATGCCTTCCCCTTGAAGAACGATTCCGCCTTCGCTCGCGGAGAGTTCCAGAGCATTCAGCAAGTCCGCCGTAAACTTGGCACTGGCGGAGACTTTGTTAAGCGTCAATTGACGCGCAAAGGCTCCAGAATAGCCCGTGCTACCCTCCAAAACCATGTTCCAAACAGGGTCGAAACGTTCCCGCCCGCCCCACGCAAACCTCCACAAACTTCGCTCAGGAACTCCCTTTTCAGCGATGTCGCGATAGAAATCAAAATCGATGATATTTAGCCGCCCTTGCGGGAGAATTAACCAGCGGTCATACGCGCCTCTCCATGTAGGCGCGTCCATCCCTGTTCCAGGTGTCTTTGCACTCGTTAAAAACGGCATTCGGTGACAGTCACCGCAAACGTTAGGCTTCGATTTATCGGGGTCGTTATCGCCGTCTATGTGGAATAACTTAAACCCTTTTACTCCTTCGCTCGACACTACATTGTTATAGGCGCGGCGTTGGGCGGGCGGATACGAGACGCTGAGAATAAACCTCGCCATGTCCTCGCGCTCCGCCTTCGAGAGGTTACCGAGCTTTCCTTCATCATTCTTACTCGGATCTCCCACAGTCCGCATCGTGTTTTCCAACCCGCCATCAATCAGGTTGAGAGGCGCGCTCAACGGGTCGTCAATGCGACTATTGGGCGGAACGGAACTATAGATGTGCGCGGAGTTCATACCTCCGAAAGGGTCGCCGGGCACGCCGTCCCAGTGATAGGGTTCGGTATCTCGCAGACCGCGAACGGGCATGGTCGAGCGGGGCATTATCTGATTCCCGCCCGTCACGATAGGCGTATTCAAAACCCAGAGGAGCTGGTCGGTGTGACTCTCTGGGTGGCAACTCAAACAGGAGTAGGTTCCCGTGGTAGATGCCGCCGCCGTACTGAACGCAATCCTTCCTCGCTTGATTGCGGGATTTGTAGGGTCTTCCAGGGGAATGGTCGCCAGTACCGAAGGCTTCGCAGGGTCGGAAACGTTCACCAGAGATACGCTGTCGGCGGCGGCGTTGAGAACCCAAGCCCGCGACAGTTTGCCGCCAGTGGAAGGCTCTAAAGCAATCCCTTCCGGCACGGCTCCAACATCTACGCGCCCTAATGTCGCGCCAGTTGCTACGTCGACAGTAAACAGCTTATCCGACCCTGACGCAGAGACCAGCAGGGTCGTATCGTCATCGCTAACCTGAATTGCGAACGGAGTCGCTAACGCTGTTCCCGGCTTAGGTTGAACGGGCGGCAGTGGCTCTAGGTCAATGAACTTAGGCGTGGTTGGAGCATCTCCATCGAATTTCAGGTGTGTGATACGGTTAAGGAAAGGGCGATTCTCCAGCTCTTTCAAGCCGTGTTTCTTCGTACCGGAGCGACCATTAACGTCATTACGGGGATCGGTCTGGGCGATGAAGACACCGCCTTTGGAATCGACGGCAAGACCATAGAGAAGCGTTCCGAGAGTGTCTACTGCCTTCACGAGTGTGTCCGTCTTGGTATCGAATACGAAGAGGTCGCGGTCTGGAACCTTGGGATTTTTGACAATATCGACAACGTGCCCTAGCGACAACACATTGTTGTTGAAAATGGAGTGCTTCCAAGCGTCAAAGGTGACAAGGTTTCCATCGAAAGGAGGCTTTCCGCCCGAAAGTTGCGTCTTGTTGCCCGACTCGAACGGAATGACATATAGCCTATCCCCGCGCACGACAATGGCTCGCGGATCCTGCGATGGAATTTCTAGCCGCTTCTCCACTTCGCGGTTGCGCGTATTGATGACGGCTATCTGATTTTCCGAGGATAGCGCCACATAGGCTTTGTCGTTGCTAGCGAAGGCGATTCCTACAGGCTCGTCGAAGCGCGTCGCTCTGGTGTCGGGGTCAATATCCTGTACAGTGGAGATAACTTGCAGAAACGTGGGGCTTTTAGAATCGGAGTCTATCACGCTGACCGAATCCGAAACGTGGTTCGCCACCCAAACCTCTTTCCCGTCCGGTCTTACCGCGATTCCAACAGGATTCACGCCAACGTTAACTCGCTTGACTATCGCACGGCTACGCACGTCGATAATATCCACAGTATCGGCGGGAGTGTTCACGACGAACACCCGCCCGCCGCTCACGACAATCGGGTTTGCGTGCGGGCTCATGAACATGGGGCGACCAACGGTCTGTGACAACTCTTTAGTTTTCGACGTTCGGCTCGTAATGGGTGAGAATCCCAGTGCGGCTAGTGCTAGTGCCGCGAATGCAGTAATAACCACAACTAGAGTTTTCATACCATCCCCCTTTGCTTCCGTATCGCAAGCGCGTTATGCGCCAACACAAAATTGACCGATTAATCTTTTTTTTGACCAGTCGGTCAATTTTATCATGAGCCGATTGTCCCTGTCAATAGCCAACATGAGAGAATCCCAGTCATTTGTTACGTTTCACGTGCGTTGCGCGGGAGAAAAGGGAGACTAGCTCTTGAGCGAACGCATCTATATCAAAATCGAATTGCGCCGTCATGAGGTGGGGAACCATATCAATAGCATTTCGGATAACCATCGCCATTGTGCGCGGGTCGAACGCTCGGAACTCGCCTGCCTCCTGACCGTAGCGTAGCAGGCGCTCCAAATCGTCCAGCCCGCCCTCATGCTTATTTGCGATGAGCGGCGCGGCGGCATCCTCCCTCCGATGGTTATGCCATATCTCCTGAAGCGTCCCAATATACTTACGGTGGATACGTAT
>JAPLCR010000150.1:433-1556 GCA_026392135.1 Armatimonadota bacterium | reverse complement strand
CCAGAGCAAGTTACTTAGGGATTTATGCAGGAGTAATGGAACCACTATTCCTGCATAAATCTCTTACAAGGGAACAAGTTGTAGTGCGTTTTTGTAGAATAGCTGTTCCTGCACCTGTATGGGTAACTCTAACTGCATTAGGAATTCGAGTAGGTCAGCTCCATAGTAGTCGCGCCCGAAGAGAAGCCTATCCGCGTACCGCATCAGGAACGCTTTTGCGTAGTTGGGGTCGCGTTTGAGCGCACGCAGAGCAGAGCCTGCTGAGAGGTCGGCGAAGAGGTTTGCGTGTCGGTCAAACAACCCGGCGAGCCGCCCTCCTGGCATGATAGGTCCCTCTGGATAGGCGGCAGGGTCGCTGGTGCAGTCGCCAGAGATTTCTCGCCAGAAGCCGGGGGCGTGCCCAATAAAGTTTGTGTTGGCACAGGCATCTAGCGCACGCTCTAGGTTGTCAATTGTTCCGCCGTACCAGTTTTTCTGGTAGCGCATTTCGCCTGTAGTTGCGTCGGCAAGATAGGGTACGTCGAGGTGTAGAACGACAGGGCAGCCTAGTTTTCCGGCAACTCGGTATACCTCAAGGCAGCGCGGATCATCAAAACAGAGGCGAAACTTCCACTCACCACAGACGCGAACTCCGTGTATATTTACTGCAGCCTCGAAAAGTTTTGGTGCTTCGCTATATTGAGGGTGGGGGAAATAGCCGAGTACGAATCGGTCTGGGAAGGCAGCCCTAGCACGTATGAGATCGCTCAAAGGAATGCCTGGATGCGTGCCGTCAGGGCGAATATGAGTGGGATTGAGTACTCCGTGATAGATACGTTCGTCTTCATGCGGCAAGACTTCCCAACTGAGTAACCACGCTGTGTCAATTTGATGAGCGTCCATATCTGCGATAAGCCCTGCTGCATCACGCCCATGCCAAAATACGTGCTGATGACTATCTATTCGCATCTTTCAAGCCTCCTTTTCAAGAAGTAGCACCTTTAGCGGTGTCCGAATTCCTGACAAATTATACCTCTATCGTGCAGGCACAGGCTCCGCATTGGGGTTGGTGTTGGGGTGTGCATGAGTAGTGTAGGGCACTACGCTATCTCATTTATCGCTCTCTCTAGCTCTTGTGACAGCG
>JAPLCR010000150.1:0-421 GCA_026392135.1 Armatimonadota bacterium | reverse complement strand
CGACATCACTATAGGGAGAGGCGCACGCGAATCGTAAGGCTCCTGCGGTAATGCCGCCCTCTTCCTTCGCGAAAAGTGCCTCCAAATCGGTAAATCGCTTCATCTCTTCTGGGGTCAGGTGCGGTATAGACTCGTCGCGGGCAGAGCCGAACAGCCCCATTCGCAGAGGGCTACCTAGCAGAACCCCCATATCATGCGCCTTCGCCTCCTTTAGTAGGGTAGCCGCACTTTGGTCTAGCAGGTCGTAAATCCAAAAGACCAACATCGTATCAAAAACATCGGTCTCCACGCAACGGCGCAGAAACTCCACATCCCTACCCGTCGTTCCCAAATACCGACACCAGCCTCGCTCCCGCGCCTCCTTCATCCCTGCTACCGCCCCCTCCGCTCCCCACAGGCTCTCCCAGAGGGGTTCCGGCGG
>JAPLCR010000254.1 GCA_026392135.1 Armatimonadota bacterium | reverse complement strand
GCATTCCTTGGTCTTTCAGGCGCATCTCCCCTAAATCAGTAAACTCAATTTTAGAATCGGCTCTTCCCGCCAATGCCTGACAGGTCTCTTCCGAAACAAGAATCTGTCCGCCATGCGCCGCCGCAGAGATATAGGCTGCCCTATTAACAGTGGGACCGAAGTAGTCGTTGTTCTGCACGAACGGCTCTCCGGTATGTAGCCCCATCCGAACAAGAGGTCCCCCCACATCACGGGGCCAGGGGTAGCTCGTGAGTGCCGCTTGCGCGAAAATGGAGCAGTAGAGCGCGGCTTTGCTATCGGAAAAAGCGACCATAAAAGCGTCGCCTTCACTCTTCACCTCATACCCGCCAAAACGGTCTATAGAGTTTCGCATTATCGCGTCATGCGTCTGCCAGACAGGGATAAACGCATCTCCATGCTGTTCCCAGAGGCGCGAAGAGCCGTAGATATCGGTAAACAATAGAGTGACGATACCTGTCGGGAGTCTCATTTTTAGGGGCGCATAAGTTGTCATAGTTACGTCATTGACCTAACCCCTATCCCCTTCCCAAAACCGAGAAGGGGATAGGATTAGACTGCTTCACTCTACTGAATGGTGAGCTTTCCACTTGCAGAGGAGGAGGCTGTCGCAGAATCTCCTACGAAACTAGCAGAGATAGCGACCTTTCCCGTCAAAGCAGTAGCGGGAATAGCGTAAGGGAAGGTGGCAACCCCATTAGCACCTGTCACTGCTGTCCCTACCACCACGCCCCCCACTTTGAAGGTAACGGTTTTACCCTGTATAGCAGCACTGTTCAGAGTGCGAAGTAGCGTTGCGACAAGATTGACGTTTGCCCCACGCATACCCGTCACGCTCGGCAAAGTGAGAGTCGTCTGATAGCGTACAGGAAGAGTTCGTGCCGCGGTAGAGGGCGCGTAGTCAAGGTCTCCGGCAAAGGAGACCAGCAAGGCATGATTTCCTGCGGCAAATGCCCCAGGCAGGTTGTAGCTCAGTTGTGAGTTGCCCGTTGCGTCCGTCTGGGCAGTCCCAATAACAGAGCCATCCAGCGAGAAGGTGAGTGTTTTACCGCTTACATTTCCCGAATCAGATGTTCGCACCAGTCCCGCGTTCAAAACGATAGCGGTTCCCATGAAAGCAGAGGTTGTTTTGATACTGATTTTCGTCTGATAGATGCCAACGGCGAAGAGGGTAGCGTTGTTGATAGCGTAGACAGTTCCATCTCTGCCCATGATAGTGGGAGTGTATGCCTCTCCAATACCAGAGGTTAGCACTACTGCGTCCACAAGGGCATTCGTAGTGAAATCCCAACGATAGAGAACACCATCCTCATTGTTTATGTAGGCACACTTGTTGGCTACATCTATGGCGGCGGTATTGATACACCACTCCCTTACGGCATTGGGGAAGCCGGCAATAAAGTTCGCGTCAGGCGTAGGAGCTGCCCGCACTAGTATCTCTTTCATCACGGTTGCACCGCTTATAGAGTCGGTCATTGTTGCATTAGGGTCTAGCAGGGCGACTTTGTTTACGCCGTCCCCACCTGCCTGTGCATAGTTGTTGTACTTGGTGAGGAGAAGGTAGGAGGACGACCCCGTATAGGAAGGCACTGCGGAGGCAGGCACGATGGAGGCGGTGTCATCCCATCCAAAAGCCCCGCTTGGCTTCTGAGTTTTGAGGTCACCCGTATAGTGCAGAAGCCAGCCGCGTGCATGGTTAGACGGAAATGGGTTCTCTAATATCCCAAAATAGACATCTCCATCAGGTCCAACGGTTGGGGAGGCGGTTCCATCATCGGGAAGAAGCGCATCGTTACCCGATTTGGGGTCATATAGATGCGCTACAGCGATATTGCTCAGGGTCTTACTGTTTACAGCCACGAGAAAACCTATTCCAAAACTTGAATAGTTGATGTTGTTGACTGCAAAGTAGAGGGTCTTACCGTCGTTGCTAAGGGCAGGGGCACAGTTAAACACAACTTTTTCCATGTTTGGAAAGCCTGAAGCCGCCGCCGCAGAAGTCCACGTTCCTATGCCTGTTGAGGAGATGCGTGCAATTCCGCTTACAAGGTTTGCGGAGGTTGCTGCCGTTGCCTGAAAGCCGAAAAAGATATTCCCACTCTTGTCGCTCACAAGAGGACTCGTTATACGCACATTGGCGTTGTATGTGGCGGGGTCGGCATTATAGAGGGCAGTCCCATAAAAAGCAACGGTAGTAGAAGTGCCTGCCGCGATATCAGGAGTCGTTCGGAAAGTGACCGTTCCTCCCGCATTGGGATAGGCAATGCGACCATCTGAGGTGAGGGCGCACCCAAAACTCGGTGTCCAGTTATGCCCTGGAAGTGTGTAGTTGGAATCCTGAGACCATATAAGCCCACCGTCCGTAAACCTGCGTACCTCCACGCGAAAACCATCCGTATCCCCTGTCTTGACAGGGACAACGATGTTTCCTTTTTTTGTTACGAGTGGGCTTCCGTAGTGAATGTAGAGGTCATTGCCGCTATATTGCGGCTTCAAATCTACGGGCGTAGACCAGCGTATCGCTTTCAGGTGCTGCCCTGAAACAGCCGAAATTGCGGTATGTTGGGGGTTTCCACCATAGTTGAGCCAACCCGAAAAAGTTTGGGCATAAGCTTGAGTTGCACATAGCAAGGTAAACAAGCAACCCGTTATCATTGGTAAAATCGAACTGCGTCTCATTGGGAATATCTCCTTTTACTATCTTAGCGGCACTACAAAAAAATGGGGGGAACACAGTACCAAATTATACCACTGGATTGCAGAATCCTCTTTGATATGTGAAAAGGGTAGGGCTTCACTCTATGGGAATGAGCCGTACAGTACGCAAAAACGCGCAAAACAACAGTAAAAGTGAAATAAGTCACACTTTATCTATGAATTTTATCACAATAATTTCTATCTCTTCGCTCGGTATTGTGAATTGGAACGGTTTTCTATCTGTGAGAATATCCTTTCTCGCAGTCATCACTTCCAAACTTCTACCATGGAGAAAAGAACCAGTGAACTACAAACGTTTGTTATCCTCTGTAGGCGCAGTAGGACTACTCGCCTTAACGGGCAGCTTGGCGCACGCCTCCAGCCATAGTGATGCTCCTCTCATTAAGCAAGACCCCCAAGCAAACCTAACGGATGTCTATGCTTTTATCGGAATGAAAGGCTCGACGAGGGTACTCAATATCATCGTCAATGTTCATCCTTTCTGCGAACCCGGCGACGGTATCACCTACGATAGGTTCGCCTCAGACGCACTCTACAGCATTCATATCGCTAACCCGGGAACGGGACAACTGCTTCGCACCTACAATATCCGCTTTTCAGGACCGAACCAAGGCTTCAAGAATCCCAATACTGCCTTCTCCTATGGGATTGGAACCGAAGTAGGCGCGATTGAGCACGTAAACGACAATCGGCAGAACTACACTCAGACCTACTCTCTTACGAGAATCGATTCGGGTGGGAGTACGACCCTTCTGGGTAATAACCTACTGGTTCCTCCCCCAAACGTTGGGGTACGAACCACTCCTTACTATAACGACCCTGTAACGGGAAAAGCAGTATCTGGTGCGACATCATACGCTGCGCTTGACCGCTATACCCAAGAGACCGTTTACTCTCTACCAACAGGTGAAACCGTCTTCTGCGGCTCCCGTGAAGACAGCTTCTTCGCCGACACTCCGGGTATCTTCGACCTGCTCGACCCGCGTATTCTAGGTACAACACTGGGGCAGTCCGGCGGCGGAGTCGATGGGTTCAAGGGCTTCAATGTCCTCACCTATTCGATTCAGATTCCCGTATCCGACCTTCCCAGCATCAGATACACTGCACCGTTTACTGGTAGGGCGACAGGAGTAGGCGTTTATGCTTCGGTAAGCCGCCCACATATCAGCCTGCGTAGTAGTACCGGCTTTAGCAGCTCAGGTAACTGGGTGCAGGTCAACCGTCTTGGCAACCCGCTCTTCAACGAAGTGCTTGTTGCCAATGCAGACAAAGACCGCTATAACATGACCGCTCCCAAGTTTGACGCAATCAACTATAAGCAGTATGCCCTGAATTCAGAGTTAGCCGGTGCTATCAATCTGGTTTTTGGGACGGGCTTTGCTACCTCTGGACGAAATGACCTCGCCGCAGTATTTATTCCAGATGTGCTTCGCGTCAACACGGCAACAGGACCAGTGCCCCTGGTAGGGCAGAACGGTAACCGCCTTAGCTTTATCGGAGGCGATATAACAGACGGTGCCGCAAGCGGGTGGCCCAATGGGCGGCGACTTGGAGATGATGTCGTGGATATTGCACTCACGGCGGTTGCCAGCGGGCCCTCCTATACTGCCATTACAGTTGTGGGCGACAACGTCGCTGAGAACGACCAGTCCTACAACTATGTATTCCCTTATGCCGCGACCCCCCATGCGGGCGCACGCCATAACAAAGACTCTGGAGTCAACAAAGAGTAGACACTCAGAGTTCTCTCATACCCCTCTCTCACCAGTGAGGGGTATGAGAAGCCCCCAAAAGGAGAAGAATACACTATGAAAAAGGCACTCGTACACCATAAGTTGCTACTTGCCTCTCTCTTTCTGGCACTTGGAGCCGTTAGTTTTGCTATTAAATCGCACAACAGTACGCCAGCCAAACAGGCGGCGAAATTAGCCCCTGTCGACATCCTGAGTACCATTCCAAAACCAACCGAAAATAGCCCCACAGACCGTGTGGTAGCCAAGTGGGTAGAGCAGGTACGCGCTCAACCTTCCAATGATAAGGCGTTAGTAAACCTGGGCGACGCACTTATGCAAAAGGTGCGAGAGACCTCTGATTTCGCCTATTACGGGTATGCAGAGAAGGTGTACCAAGAGGCACTTGCGAGCAACCCAAATAGTAGCGATGCCATGACGGGACTCGCATGGGTAAATGGAGGGAAACACGCCTTCGACAAGAGCGTGGAGTGGGCAAACAAGGCGATTGCACTGGACAGCAAAAATAATATCGCATACGGAATCATCGGCGACGCGCAACTAGAGCTAGGCGAGTATGAAAACGCCCTCAATAGCTACCAAAAGATGATCGATATTCGCCCTGACCTTGCCTCCTATAGTCGGGGAGCTTACGCGCTCTTCATAACGGGAGATATGCGAAAAGGGCGATGGCTGATGCAAAAAGCCATCGAAGCGGGGGGACCCTTCGCTGAAAATACGGCATGGTGTCGTTCGCGCCTTGCGACAATGCTGATGAGCGACGGGAACCTCTTGGCGGCAGAACAGGTTTTGAAACTGGGGCTAAAATCTGCACCCAATAATAGCCACCTGCTAATGGGAATGGGGCGTTGTAAGACGATGACGAAAGACTATGCGGGGGCGATTGAGTTCTATAAAAAAGCAAATAGAACAACTCCCGACCACAACGCTATCGCGGCTATGGCAGACCTCTATCGCATAACAGGAAGCAGTGACGAAGCGACAAAGCAAGAGGCGGCACTAGAGGCACTCCATAGTAGTAATCAGGTGAACGGCGTGCATGACCATATGCAGATCGCTCAGTACTACGCTGACCATGCGCGAAATCCTGTGGAAGCAGTACGGCTTGCAGAAGAGCATAAGAACACAAAAAACGTTTTTGAAGCCGACACGCTTGCGTGGTGCTACTACCAGAACGGGCAGTATAAAGAGGCGCAAGAGGCGATAAATCGCGCCCTCAGTCAGCGTACTCCTGAAGCCAAATTCCTCTACCATGCGGGGATGATATCCGCTAAACTGGGCGATACAGGCTCCGCGAAAAAGTATCTCTATCAGGCTTTAAGCCTCAACCCACAGTTCTCTCTTACAGATACGCCTCGCGCCATCGCCGCTGTACAGGAGTTGGGAAAAACCGCTCCACGCGTGGCAAGCAACCCGACAACGACGAAAGGCGTAACACGGTGAAGCGGTACGCACTCTGGCTAGCAGTAGCTCTCTGCTTGGCTATAGCGCATCCTGCTCTCGCCCACGACACGCCCTTCAGCTATGTCGATATGCACCTGAAGAGCGCAGGAATTGAGATGACGGTAGAGGCTCCTGCCGCCGACTTCGCTCACTATCTTCCTGCCGTTGAGCCGGATATGCTCTTGAGTACGAAAGGTATGGATGCCCATAAGCTATCCATGTTCGCTCTACTGAATGAGCGGTTTCACCTGACTGCGGATTCCAAGCCGTTAGTAATGGAGATGCGTGGGGCGACTCCTCGTCCAGAGCGGAAGAACGTGCGTTTTGAGGTTTTCTTTGCGTGGGCAGGGTTTCCTAAGTCTTTGGAGGCGCACAGCCGCCTGTTTCCCTATGACCCGCGCCATATTACGTATCTAAACATATACGAAGGGAGTCGATTAGAGCGGCAGGAGGTGTTTAATGCCAAGAACGAGGCACTGACCTATCTTTTGGGAAGCCGTCAAGGTGTGGGCGAAGTAGTAAGGCAGTTTCTTGTGGAGGGGATACACCATATTTTCATTGGTCCCGACCACATCCTCTTCATTATTGGGCTTATGCTACTGGGCGGTACACTCCGTCAACTCCTCAAAATAGTGACTGCATTCACCATAGCCCACAGTATCACACTGGCACTTGCCACCCTAAATATACTCAGCCCGTCCCCGCGCTTCATCGAGCCGCTGATTGCTCTCAGCATCGTCTTTGTGGGGGTGCATAGTCTGTTTTTCAGTGTAGAGAAGAGCGACTATCGGCTTCCCTTCGCTTTTGGATTCGGGTTTATTCACGGTTTTGGGTTTGCCAGCGTACTCAAGGAGCTAGACTTACCGCGCCAAGCACTTGGCTGGTCTCTCTTTTCCTTTAATGTTGGAGTGGAGTGTGGGCAGATGTGTATTGTGGCAGCCGTCGCCCCGCTCCTCGCCCTGATGAAACGCTATAACGAACGCATCTCCCGCAGATTCGTTACTTCAGCGTCCGTCGTTGTGATTATTGCAGGGAGCTTCTGGCTCTTCCAAAGGCTGTTTATAGCATAAGTAAGGGACTTCCTCTTCTTCTACCGCTCCCTGTTCCCCTTAACAAGTGAATCGATAAACAGCTTGCTAGGTTCCCTGTGCAAAACGGGTAAACTAGGAAGACAATTTTGGGAGAAATGAAACGTGATAGATACTGCATTTTTGAAAGCACTCACGGAAGTTCCATCTGTTGGAACAGCTTGCCAACCTATTATCAACCTACTTCAAGGGCGTATCGGTGCGGCTTACGCATCTCGTTGGGTGTCAGATGGCTATATCCTGTTCCAGAAGCGCAGTGCAACAACCTCCGACCTCAAAGTACTCTATGTAGCCCACCTTGATGAAATTGGGGGATGTGTGTACGGCAAGTACGCTGATGGCGACGGATATATAACGCGCTGTTGGGGAAACAACCCCTCTATCTATGCGAATGCTAAACTGCAAGCCTTTGACTATCTTGCGGAGAGCGCGGACGAAGCGTTTCCAGTAGTAGGATGTGTGAAGAGTATAGACAACGAGGAGCGCATGGTATTGACAGGAGAGGGTATTCGCGCCTATCGCACCGTATTCACGTTTCGGCAAGAGACTACTTTCGACGGCGACACCATTGCAGGAAAAGCCTTAGACCCTCGTGTTACGCTCTACTCCGCTCTGGAAGCGGTCTTACAACTGAACTCACCAGAAGTCGGGCTACTGTGTGTAATGGCGGAGGAGTGCGCGATGGACGTAGCGCGGAAAGCCGTCGTCTATCTTCAGGAGAACGCCCCCAACCTTCAGTTGATTGTGAACGCCGACGTGCCTTGGATACGCAATATTGGAGAGGGACGGCTGGATATGCCCGCGATACGGATATTTGAGGGGCGAAACTTTATAGACCCTATGGTCGGCATCCATACTGCCGACGTATTAGAGCGTAAAGGGGTGGAGTTTCACCTCTCTGCGGCGCGAAGCGGGAGTCAAACCCTGCTCTTCACTCCCCTTGCCCCACCCTCTCAATAGCCTTGCCGAGCGATGGCGTACACCTACCTGTCGTGAATATGAGCCTGAGGGGGACACAACGCTGTGTCACCCTCTTAACAGCCGTTGGAGAGGCTTCCCTGAATGGGGAACTCCTCCCAACGGCACGCGTGTCTGTTTGAAAAAAGTGAATGTTGTAAGAGAACGAGGAGAAGGAACCAAAATGTCTGTATCGGAACAGCCAGTAGATTTGATTCTAGGAGAGGGAGAGTACCGTGCTAGCGACGAAGTTGCAAGCGCGTTTCGTACCTCCATTGGGGCGCAGTTGACTGCAATACACGCCGACTTTAGCGCAGAGCAGAGCGAAGGGCTTACCACCCTCAAGAAAAACCTGCGTGCATGGACAGTAAGCCATGAGCAAGAAGACGATATACAAGCCACGCTTGAACTTGCACGCAAAGTCCGCGCACAGTTTGAGGTCTTCGTTCTCGTCGGAATTGGAGGCTCGGATCTTGGCGGACGCGTGTTGCACGACACTCTCGACGACCCCTTCCACAATCAACTCCCTAAAGAGGAGCGGGGTGGCGGTCTGGAACTCTACTTTACAGGCGATACATTCGACCCCAAGCGGCTGGTTGCACTGTTGAATCTCCTTAAAAAGCGGAATCTGCTCACCAAAACCTGTGTCAATGTGGTAAGCAAATCTGGCAAGACAGGAGAGACCATCTCCGCCGCCATGATTCTGAAAGAGGAGCTTGAGAAGGCGGGTATCTCCGACTGGGCTAAGCATATCGTTGCGACAACCGGTTACGAAGAGAGTAGCGTTCTATGGCAGATGAACAAAAAGACTCCTTTCTTCGGGCTACTTCCTGTGCCGCAAGGCGTAGGCGGGCGGTTTAGCTATATCTCACCTGTAGGGCTGTTGCCATACGCTATCACTGCTTCGGGTGACCCTGAAACGCGCCTGAGACTTGCTCTGGCAGGGCAGGCGGAGGCACATCGCCGCTTTCTGCTTCCCATGAATGACCCTGACAATCTCGCTTTTCGACTTGCGGAGTGGCTACATCATGCAGAGAACTATGGACGCAAGACGAGCCTTATCTTTTGCAACTACGCCGATGATAGCAAAATCGCCGACTGGATGGGGCAGCTCTACACCGAGAGTATTCAGGAGCGAGGCTTTGGTCTCAACATTATTGGAACGCGGGGACCTTCGGGCAACCACTCTCTACTAAACGGTATCCTTCGGGGACCTCGTGAAAAGGCAGTTCTGTTCCTGCATTGGGAAGATCTCGGCGAAGACCTTACTATCCCTACAGGGAGCGGCATATCAGGAGACCTCTCTGCCTTCGAGGGGCTGAAAATGACGCAGGTACAGACCGCCTCATGGCTAGGGACTTTCGAGGACTACACTGCGAATGGGCTTGCGTGCGCCGCGCTGAAAGTCGCCAAGCGTGATGGCTATCACCTCTTTATGGTCATGCGTCTTCTGATGGACACAGTGGCAATTAAGGGACGCTTGCAACTCCTCCACATTGGAAACGACGGCAAGCCCAACCCACCTCAAGACCTGACATATCAACAGGACGGTGTGGAGGGCTACAAAAACCGTACTCGCGATAACGCGCTCAAGCTTCGCTGACCTCTCCCTGTCCTTCGGACATCCCTCCCCGACACGGGGAGGGACTTGCCTGATAGGTAGTTTTGTACGGCGCACGGCACATCCCATATCTCACTTTAACAAACTACTAAATTGCAAGTAACACCGGAATGAAGGAGCCAATCACACATGGATTTTGCCTATGAACAGACAATTGAAAACGTCAACGATATTTTGACCGCTTTACAGGAAATCAAAGTACATCCCTATAAGGCATCATGGTGGTTTCGAGGACATAGCAAGCCCGAATATAAGCTTGCGCCCTCTGTATTTAGAGAATTTAACCTTATGGGTGAGTGGAACTTGTATCATCAATTTATACGTAAAGCTCATTCACGCTACTCTCAATGTCCAGATTCGAAAGATGCTTTAGGATGGCTAACTTTAATGCAACATTATGGTTTGCCGACTCGGTTGCTTGATTGGAGCCAATCTGTTCTGGTTGCGGCATTTTTTGCCTGTCGTAGTAATCCTCAAGAGAATGGTATTCTTTGGGGGATGAACCCTTCGGTTTTAATAAAACAACAAGTTCCAACTAGCAGTGAAGGCATTTTCCCTATTCACACCCCTCTACTACAAGAAAATGCAAGGCTCGCGTTGATGGAATTGGGAGGGAAAGTTAATGGAACACCATTCTCTGTGCTGCCTTTCTACCCCACGGAAATAGATAACCGTATGCTCTTGCAACAATCTTGCTTCACTTTTCATACAGTTGATGCAATCAAC
>JAPLCR010000444.1:2466-3550 GCA_026392135.1 Armatimonadota bacterium | reverse complement strand
CAGCCGGGGTCGGGGGGATAGTAGCACATATCGTAAAAAATACCGTCTGCGTCGTAGTTTTTGAGGACCTCTTCGGTCTGCGCGGCGAGGTAGTCAATGTACTCTTTGTTTCCCAAACATATCTGATACCAACTCGCCTGATTCGCGTTTGGTCCCCATAACCTTCCGTCTTCGAGTCGCGCCACAAGGTCGGGGCGGGTGATGCCAATATGCTGGTCGACGCGGGCGGAGATGTAGACTGGTGCGGCGAGACCATGCCTCTTGCATACCTCTATCTGTTCGCCGAGCAGGTCGAACTTGAGGCTAGGGTGCATAACCCCCGCTTTGGTGGGGTAGTAGCTCATTCCGTGATGGCACTTCCCGAAGAGGGTTATCCAGTTGACTTTGGCATCTAGGAGGGTCTGTATAAACTCGTCGGCGTTGAAGTCGGCTCCTACGTCGGGTATCTGCGGCGCGGTGTGAAAATCGAGGTGAATCTGACGATACCGACTCGCGACAAGTTCGGCGGCGCTGGTTGGCATGAGAGGTCGTTCTCCTTGCGAAATAGTAGGGTTCGTTGCTTCCTATTTCTACAAGTGTAGGGGGGATTCCTCTATTAGACCTCTTGCATAGGTAGATTAGGCTGGGAGGTTGGCGCGGGGCGCATCCCTCAATCTGCCCTCATCGGGCATCTTTCTTCTGTGACCCCTCTCTGTTCTGTGGACATCTCTCTTCGTTTCGGGGAGGGATCTCCGCAGGGAGGGGTGTTAATATACATCAGTCTTCAGGCGAATGTATTACATCTTCTCTACAGGAGTTATTCCTAGTATTACCAGCAGGTTCCGTAGAACGATACGTGCTGTGTTGACTAAAGCGAGTCGAGCTTGCGTCAGTTCGATGGGCGTTGGTTCATCCTTTGAGGGAAGTACACGGCAGTTTTCATAGAATCCGTTGAGCAGACTCGCCATTTCCATCGCGTAGCGTGTCAGACGGTGAGGGGCGTACTCTTTGGTTGCCGCCGTAAGTTCATTGGGATAGTCGGTCAGTTTACGAAGCACATCCAACTCAGCGGGGTCTATCAACCTATCTCGCTCTACCAATTCGG
>JAPLCR010000444.1:0-2406 GCA_026392135.1 Armatimonadota bacterium | reverse complement strand
GTGCAATTTCCTGCTCTTCTGCACGGCGCAGTGTATTCACGAGACGCGCATGGGCATACTGTACATAGTAAACGGGGTTTTCGTTGGACTGCCGTTTCGCGAGTTCTACATCCACCGTTGCGGGAGTCTCATACGAGTTAAGTAGAAAGTAGAATCGAGCCGCGTCCCTGCCGATGTCATCTACGAGATCTTCTTTGAGTTCGATGACGTTTCCTTTGCGTTTCCCGCCGATAACCGCTTCGCCGTCTCGCACAAGAGAGACCATCTGGGTCAAGATAATGTCTAGGTTTTTGGGGTTGTAGCCTGCGGCGGCGACTCCCGCTTTGAGCCGCGCCACATAGCCGTGGTGGTCGGCTCCCCAGATATTGATAAGTTTGGTATTTCCTCGCTCGAACTTGTTGACGTGGTAGGCGATATCGGCGGCAACATACGTCGCTTTTTCGTTGGAACGAACCAGCACCCTGTCTTTTTCATCTCCGAAATCGGAAGACTTGAGCCACAGTGCCCCCTCCTTCTCGTAGGCGTGCCCCTGCGCTTTGAGCTGTTCGATAGACTTTTCGACGCTGTTCTCTGCGTATAGGGCACTCTCATAGAACCATGTATCAAACTCCACGCCGAATGCGCTCAACGCACCGCGCTGAGTTGCAATCATGTGTGAGAGGGTGGCAGTGCGGAAATAGGCGTTTCGCTCCTCCTCCGATGCGTTTTCTAGCCGGTCGCCGACCTCTGAGAAGATGTCCCGCGCAATGTCCTTCACATATTCACCCCGATAGCCGTCTTTGGGGAAGTGAATCGAGAGCTTTTCGGCGTTCGTTTCTGGGATTCCCGCTTCGACAATTTCCTCAGAATCTTCGTCGGCAGGAGGGACAACTACAGGGTGTCCTAGGTACTGTGAATAGCGCACGGCAACCGAATCGGCGAATTTTTCTAGCTGAAGTGAGTTCAGCGCGTCGTTGATGTAGTATTCGCGGGAGACTTTTGCACCCTGCGATTTAAGGAGGCTCGCCAAAACATCGCCCAGAACGGCGGCACGTCCATTCACAACGCTGATGGGCCCCGTTGGGTTCGCGCTGACGAACTCTATCAGAATCGTTTCACCGTTTAGCGTGGTGGTCATCCCGTAGGCGTTATCCTCAGCCTCGATGGTCAGCATAGCGTCGTGGAGCCATGTCGGTTTGAGATAGAAGTTCAGGAAACCGGGACCCGCTATCTCAAGGCGTGTGACGTGCGCGTTTTCGGGGAAGTGGCGAATAATCCTCTGGGCAAGGTCGCGGCTATCGGAAAGCCCCGTCGCTTTTTTTAGTGTAAGCGCGATATTGCTAGAGTAGTCGCCAAACTGCTTGTTGCGCGGGGTCTCTATTTGAATAGCGAGGTCGTTGCCAATCAGGGGCAGTTCGCCTGCACTCTGCGCGTTGGCGAGGGCGGTTCGGAGGAGGTCTATAAGTACCGACGTTATCACCAGGAAAACTCCTTAATGTTTCAATGATGCGAGCCTATACAGGCTGTGGAAAGGGTTCAATCGTTGTTACGGTTCAAGGCATAGTGCCTTAGTTACGCCCGTGATGGTCAGGAGTAAAAGTCTTCGCCGACATGATGTCTTTGACCGTTTTGTAGCTTATCGGCTGAAAATTATGGCAGTCCACGCCGACATCAAAGGAGAGGCTGTGCGTGTCATCCTCCAGAGAGCCATGGCTGTGACCGTAGAGATGCCATGCACCATGATGAGAGTGATTCCAAACCCGCATTGCGTAGTGGCAAAGGGTAATACGCTGCTTCCCTCCCTCTGCATCCGCGTCATCAATTGTCAGTTCATGTATGTCTTTAATCCACTCAAAGGCATCTCTAATCGAGTCGGCTCCCTTATCGTGGTTGCCGCGAATCAGATGAATACGACCGTTAAGGCGTTCCCTAAGGAGGCGTGCCTCGCTGGGCGGACAGAAGAAGAGGTCTCCTAGATGATAGACGGTGTCCTTGATGCCTACGACGGCGTTCCACTTTTCTATAAGTGCTTCATCCATATCAAATACATCTGTAAAGGGACGATTTGAGAAGCGAATTATATTTTTGTGTCCGAAATGGTGGTCGGACGTAAACCAGATGTTCGATGCTAGATCTGTCATTATCTCTCTCGAGAATGCCTAAAAATGGTAACGTGCGCGTATAGCTGTCTCTAGTAGCTCTGTTAGCGTAAGCGCAAGCGATACTCCCGCAAGGTTTTGTACCATACCCATACACCAGATACGCTTCCAGAGGCGGGTACGTGCAGGAGGCATCGTGCGGTATTTCAGGAGCAACTCCTCTCCTGCTTTGATACCGCTTAACAGCTCCTCTTCAGAAGCAGGGCGCGTAGTGAAAACCTCTTGCAAAACTGCGCCGAAACGCCGCAAGTAGGCAAGAGTCCCTATC
>JAPLCR010000238.1 GCA_026392135.1 Armatimonadota bacterium | reverse complement strand
CGTTCTGCCGCTCGTTTTAGGGGCAGGGAGAAGAGCCGCGATTAGCGCATATTGACCATCGGTGAGGTCAGTGGGGTAACTTTGTCGGGACATGATAACAACGTTATTCCACATTTTGAGAATTTTTCAACACCCTCTAAGGCATGAGTCAGGCGGAAGCGGATAGCGAGATAGCGCGGCTAAAAACGCTGTATCGGCTCTGCTTGGATACTCCTTATATTTTTGGCGAATGGGAGCGTCTTGTAAGCACCTACGGTTCGGCTGGCAAGCAAAATCACGATGCGCGAATTGTCGCCGCAATGAACATTCACGGCATTACCGCGCTTCTCACCTTCAATAAGAGCGATTTCATGCGGTATCAGCATATCACTATATGGGAGCCAACCGACCTTGTTCGCCTCTAATTCCCTTACGACAACAATAACCACATGGGGCGAGGCGATTAGAAGCCTTCCCGCCTCCCTCCAAAATCGCATATTAAATAACCAGCCTCTCCATCCCTACACGACTCTACGTGTGGGGGGAGAGGCTGATTTCTTTTTGAACGCCACCCATCGCGATGAGATAGCCCTTGTCGCCAGCCTAGCACAACGCTTCTCACTCCCCTTCTTTCTGCTCGGCGAGGGAAGCAATATCTGCGTGAGCGACAGGGGAGTGCGGGGCTTCGTTTTGCGGAACCGCTGTCAGGAGGCGGAGATTGGCGAGACGACGCGGGTAGATGCCGGACACAACTTCATGCGCCTCTTCGTGAAGACGCTACAGGCGGAGCTATCTGGACTGGAGTTCGCGGTAGGTATACCCGGCACAGTGGGCGGTGCGCTCGTATCGAATGCGGGGGCATATCGCGCCAATATCTGCGACCTTGTGCGCTCGGTGGAGGTGGTGGAGGCGGGAGAGCGGAAGGTGGTAAGCCCCGACTGGATGGAGTTCTCCTATCGAGATAGCTGTTTGCGGCGTAACGGGGGCAAGCCTGCGGTAGTCCTTGCTACGACACTGCAACTCACACCTGCAACTAAGACCGCGATTCGCCTGAAAGCGAAGGATTTTCAGTATCAGCGCATCCTTAAACAGCCTTGGGAACCCTCCGCCGGAAGTTTCTTCAAGAACGTCAACGATAAAGCCCTCGCTGAAAGCCTTCCTACGCTCCCCGCCCCCATGAAGTCGGCGGGGGTGGTTCATACAGCCCATCTCTCGGAGGCGTGTGGTCTCAAGGGGTTTCAGGTTGGCGGGGCGGCTATCTCTCCGCGTCATGCAAACTTCATCGTCAATCGCGGGGGAGCCAGCGCGGCAGATATTCGCGCCGTCGCGGAAGAGATGAAGAGGCGCGTTTTCGAGCGGTTTGGCGTGAGAATTGAGGAGGAGGCACTGTATGTGGGGGAGTGGGAGTGAGAGAATACAAAAAGAAAAGACTCTATTCTTTACATTTACGCTGAGTTATCTCTGAGAAATATTTTGCCCAGAATGACGTTTTCGTAAGAAACTCCCACTCGTCAAAACTACATTTATTGGGGACCCAATCATTAGGAAGTCGAGTCGGTTCAAATGTTTCTCCTTTGGAGAGCGGTATGGGCATCGATAGTGAATCATTCGCCGTGATGTCGCTGATGTCCTACTACCGCTCTTAATGGTTTAAGCGTTTTTGAACGCTTACAGATGCAGCCGTAAACGAACTACATCTGGATATACTCAATGCCAAAGTGATTCAAGGGGCGCAGGAGGTACTGACGGTCTGTCCCCGCAAAGGTCTTCTGGCATGGTTTGCAAAGTGTTGCTGATGCGGGGCGTGTCGAATACCGATCTCGTTTCTAAGACCTATGCCGCTCTCGTCGCGCTC
This sequence comes from Armatimonadota bacterium, assembly GCA_026392135.1. Lineage (GTDB taxonomy): Bacteria > Armatimonadota > Chthonomonadetes > Chthonomonadales > Chthonomonadaceae > CAIJLM01. The sequence continues at coordinate 6,189 of JAPLCR010000238.1, read as the reverse complement.
CCTACTTCGTCGTCACATCTCCCATCTTCACCACCTCAAAGTCACGCCCATGTATCCGTTTCAGAGTGTTCAGGTTGTCATCATTCCAGCGCATATCCGGCGAACCGCTCAAAAACCAGTCCGAGCCGTTGTCCGCAACAATCATACCGTACTTTTTGAGGGCACGCAAAGTTATCTGCGCCTCTTTCGGAAAGCCTGTAATATCCACACCTGCCTTGAGGCGAACACGCATCCCCATTGGAGGCAGATTCGCGTCGTTGGAACGGCTTGCGAAGTGTGTGGCAGGAGAGACGTAAGCACGGCACGAACGCACAATCGTGAAGCGTAACGCGTGGGTTATCTCGCCCTGCTCCATCACCTCATCGTAGCGCACAAGACCGGGAAGTATCGGTAATCCCGCCGCGTCCGCTGAAGTCCACCCCGCAGGGCGCAGTTTATTCGATTTCAGATCGAATATCGCACCGGAACCTGCTTTCCACGCCGCGCCCTCCCTATGCACTGAGTAGAGTTCGTACAGTTTCCAGTTATCCCTGTCTAGCATGAGAACATGGCGGTCTCCATCGCTCTTCTCACCCCCTTCAATGGGCGGGTTGGAGGGTATAGGATAGGGACCAGGATCGCTTTCATCGGCGTATTCAAAGTGTATCGGAACCTTAGGCTGATTTCCTGCGACAACCACGTATGGTATCCCAGCAGGTGCGCCGTTCCAGACGGTGCCAAAGTCGGGATGTAGGGGCTTCTGTAGCCCAATACTTGCGATAAGCCTGTCCGAATTGGGGTCAAGAGGTTCACGCGAGATGTCCTTATTCCACGCGTTGTCAGCAGGAAAAATGCGGACCCCACGTAGACTTGCACCCACGCCAAGGTCGGCGCGTTTTTGTTGGGGTGCAGAGCGTGCGATAATACAGAGGGCTACTGCCCCAACTCCAACACTCCATAATGGCAAACGCAATAGGTTTTGCATTACAACTCCTCCTTGCCCTATGGGCTACCCTCTCCATAGCAGAGAGGGGGATAATACTTGAACCCGTATATTCATGGCTACTGTAGCCCTGTGCCTAATATAAACAGCTAAAATTCGTTCTCATCCTTCAAAATCTCGTAGGGCATTATCCCCTCCACTGCCCTGCGAAACTCCTCTTGCGGTGAGATACGCGGCTTTGGAGCTGGGGCACGCTTGGGGGTTGGCTTTGCGAGAGGCTCTGGAAGTGGCTTGCTCGCCTCCTCTAACTGTTGCTTTAGTTTGAGGGGTAGCAGGTCGTTAAGAGAGGTTCTCATTATCTCTTTTGGGCGAGAGTCTAGCCCTGCTATCGGAGTTTTCAGACGGTCTCCATGTCTACGCTTAAGGTTCTCCAGATCATCCAGTAGGGCTTTTCGATGCACCTTGCGCCATGTATCCCAGTCGTCCCACGCTCTGCCCGGCATATCTAAATCCGACAGAGGGATATAGAATAGTCCGCCGCCAAAGATAAGATGCGTATCCCCGCTCTCAAAGATGTCGCCAACCCACTCACTAGCCCCCAAATTACCCCGATGACTGCTACACGGATAGAGAATGGCGTAGTCGTGTATTTTAGCGACAACGAGCACAGGGCGACGCGACTTATCACTAAAAATACGAACAAGATTACTACGAGAGGGTGCAGTTTCACACCAATAGAACTTACCTACTTCTATCTGCTCAGCGTGGGAGAGTGCCACTTAAAGCCTCCCATTCTTGAGAGTAATATGAGCCAAAACCCAGCCCTCTTGACCCACCCCGTCATGGGCTACCAGCTTCATGTTCAGCTCTGCTTGCCCCCCAATCTCTGCAAGCAAATGCTTGTTATACTCACTCTCCTTCGTAATGACCAGCACCCCCGTCTTAGGGTTTTGGAGAAGGAGTGGGAGTAGCAAGGGAGAGAGTGGGCGCTGTTTACGTTCGTAAGGCGCGTAGGTCGCGTAGTAGAGCATACTTGGGCGGCGCGGATCTACCTGATAGTATACGACAGGAGTCCCCTGCCCTGCAAGCGTGTTCGCTCTCTGCGCTAAACGTTGGTAAGGTCCCAGCACGTCACGCCCCAAAAATGCGTAGCCTTCCGTAACAAATAGCCCCGTAAAGAGAAACATCGTCACTGCCATTATTGCAATGCCCAGCCGCCTTGCGTGGTGGGTACGCTTTAGCCACAGAAGGCAGAAGCACGCCAGAATACTCCCCACCATGAGGATATCTGTGGCGTGCCGTCCCAGCGTCAAAATATCAATCGGAATGGGATTCCCGGGACGCGCAAAGCGTGGGCTACGTTCTACCAGTACCCGCATACCTACCGTCACAAAGACCGCAAGGAACGTCCCGCCTAAAAGGGCTCTATCCGCGCCCCCTTCCAACGAACAGTTGAACCACCTCCCCAATAGCAGAGCCGCCGCGGGATAGATGGGCACAATATAGGTCGGTAGTTTCGCCGCGCTCAGGGTAAAAAATACGAATATCGTCCAAAACCAGATTAGCAAAAAGAGATGCGAATCCGCCTCCTGTGGGTCTTGCACCTCAGTTGGAAGGCGGCGGCGAAATGCGACGGGTGCGAACGACCCCCAAGGAAAAAAACCCATCAAAAAGTAACCGATATAGGTATAGGGCGGGGCATTGTGTACCTTATCACCCCCTCGAAATCTCCCTATGTGCTGACGAATAACATACTCTTGAATAAATGTTCTACCGTCCATATCACGCTCGGCGTGCTGAGCAATAGCAAGATGCCAAGGGGCGGCAAGCAAAAATAGGAAGGTGACTCCAAAGACTATTTTAAGACTGTTAAGCCTGTGCCAAACCTGCCTCCACTTCTTAATACCCTGCCCATTCGTCGTCATACCGAGAAAAATGGAGATAATAAGCCCCGGCAGAAGAATAGCGACTGCTCCTTTTGTGAGCAAGGCACTCGCAATTCCAAACCAGAAAAGTGCTACGTATCCCCACCTCTGCTTGGACGAGAGTTCCGGTATCTTTCCAATCCCCATGAGGCGTGTAAAGGCAAAAAAGGTGAGTAGGAACCAGAACACCAGTATTGCATCCGTCGTCATTTGCCGCGAATCGGCAATGGTCATAGGTGCAATTGCATAGAGAACTCCCGCAAGGAATCCTGCCCGTCTCCCGAACCAACAGGCTCCCATATAGGCAACAAGAAGCGTGGTAAACAGCGAAAGCAGTGCGACAGGAAGGCGTGCCGCCCACTCAGTCACCCCTAACAGGCGTTGCGCCCCGGCAGATAGCCAGTAGACCATTATCGGCTTTTCAAAGAAGGGAGTCGGCGACGTATAGGGCGGAGCGGACTGATGAGTGTTAAGGCGCGGCGTGATGTAATCACCTGACAGAACCATCTGACGGGAGCAGGAGACATAGAGCCCTTCATCTAAGTCGAAGAGCGGCACAGAGCCGAGCCGCCAAAAAAACGTGAAAAAGCAGATAAGCACGAGAAGCCAGATAGAGGGTTGTGTGAATCTATGATGGAAGATGTTCAACTAATTAACCTGCCGTATCTCAATGCTCCAGTCCACAATATCCAGTGTGGGGTCATTTCCATTAAAGACATCAAGGACATCCGGTTCTGCAATCGCCTGCCCCGTAAAGGAGTTATTATCGTATATTCGCCCGATCTGAGTAACGTCAATAATAAGAAAACTACTTGCACCGAGAAGCGTGCGGGAATCGCCCAATGAGTCTACCTGCCGCACGATAGGAGTTGCGACATCGCGGGGTATAACGTCCGTAGCGACGAGGTTTATTTGCAGGAAGCGAATCGCGTTCGCGAGTGTTGCCGCTTGAGTCGCATCGGGGAGCGGTTGCCCATTGCCATCTACGATAAGCTGTGAAAGGTCGAGGTCAAACTGTAGTAGGTTCGCAGTACGTGGGTCGTTGTTATCGGGTGTAGTGAAGGCAACAGGTTGCCCTTCAAATACAAAATTCGAGCGATTCGAGTCGCCAAGAGCATGATAGAGTGCATAGCCTTGCGGTTGCAGGTTATCGAACTCCACAAAGTCAGAAAACCCCGAAGTGCCTCCGCCTGATCCCGTAGCGAACCCGTTCCCATAGGGTGGGTTCAATACAGGCACCGGTCCCGAAGCGTTCTGGTCATTTGCGTTGTTTATCAAGAAAAAATAGTGATGGTTTGGGTTGATAGGCGAACGGAAGCGTATCACAACATGGAGTCGTTTGCCGGAAAGAGCTGTTTTGGAAGGAGGTAGGCGGGCACACCCACCTATCATAAACAGGAGCAAAACTCCAAAATGTAGAGGGACGGAGGCGATTTTACGGTTAAAAACTCTTTTATATGTACGCGGTGCTGACAGCATCCGCAAATTCTGCCTCATGAGAAGACTCCTTCAACGAGTATGGGGTAAAACTAAGGTATGTCACAATCAGAGAGTATTATAACCGATAGTGCCCATCCCCCGCAACACGCTGCGAACAGACATTCCTTTCCGCGTGTTTCTGCGGTGCGCCTAGCCCTGCTCTCCGCACTTCTGCTCTGGCTATCACACTCTCCAGCTAAACTTTTCCCTGTAGCCTATATCGCGTTGGCTCCACTACTTATCAGCCTGACACGGGCGCGAAAATTTTGGCAAGCGTTCGGACGCGCCTACCTCTGCGGGCTGGTATTTATGGGTATGACCTGCTACTGGATAGGTTTAACCATTGTTGGCTATACTGGCTCTCAGATTGGGTGGCTAGCATGGCTAGTACTCATGCCGATTCTTGCGCTCTACTACGGCTTATGGGGTAGCGTAGCGTGGCGGCTTTCGCGTAACCTCACTGATGGTGGGCGCATCCTCGCCTACGCAGCCACTTGGGTTGTGGTGGAGTGGCTGAGAACACTCGGTAGCCTCTCCATGCCTTGGGCGCAGTTAAGCTATAGTCAGTACCTCTTCACACCCGCGCTACAGTGGATTGATGTTACCGGCGCTTACGGGTTAAGTTTCCTAATAGTGCTAATGAACGGCGGTGTTGCCTACTGGGTGCTACATCGCGGAGAGGAGCAGAGTACGCGCTGGGTGTGGCTCGCAGGTACGGCTACACTCTTAGTATGCCTGACCGGCACGATGAAGATGTTACTTCCACACGCACCCCAAGTACTCAAAGTGGCGATAACACAAGGTAACTTCCCGATGAAAGGAGGAAGCGACCTCCTACCTAGCGTGTTCGAGACAGTCCAACGCATGACGCGTGCAGTAAAACCGTCCGACAAGGTTGACCTTGTAGTCTGGTCAGAGTCCACACTTCCTCTCGTGAGTTACCCTCGTTTCGCATCGCAGATGACGGCGATAGCCAAAGAGATACGCACGCCTATCCTGAGCGGGGCACAGACACGGAACGACAAAACAGGTGCCGAGAATAACTCGGCTCTCCTGTTTGGCATAGACGGCACAACGAGTCAGTACGATAAACAACACCTTGTTCCTTTCGGTGAGTATATTCCATATCGTAAATCCTGGCCCGACTCAATCGCGGGCAAGAGTGGCTTTGACTTCTTTCCAACGGACTTGACACCGGGAACAGCCTCTCAAACCCTCTCCTATTCTAAAGACGGCATGAGTACGCCCGTAACGTTTGGCGTTCTGATATGCTATGAAGGAACGTACCCTCCCCTAGCGACTGCTTCTGCACTACAGGGCGCGAACATTCTGTTCTCATTGAGTAACGACGCATGGTCGCAAAGCCACAGTCAAAGGGAACAGCACCTCGCCAGTATAGTCATGCGGGCGGCAGAGACACGGCGCGATATTGTGCGCTCAACGAATAACGGAATCTCCTGTGTAGTGGACGCGCAAGGTCGCATCGCCGCCCAATCTCCCACAGATACAGAGACCACTCTCACCTACAACGCGGAGATACGGAGCGGGCTGACCCCTTACGTGCGATTTGGCGACTGGTTTGTGGCACTGTGCGCTCTTGTTGCGCTACTGCTCTTTCGTAAGGGCGAAAAACTTAGAAAGGCGAGAACCAAAACGTAATGCGACTGGAGAACCACCAGATACCCGCCGAGGGGATAAGCATCTGCGCCCTGCGCTATGTCCCTAACCACACTCCTAAAAAGACCGCCCTTATATACGCGCATGGCTTCACAGCGGGAAAGTACACTTTCGACGGATTGGCAGGGTACCTTACGGGTAAGGGTTACGAGGGGTTGACTTTCGACTTTGTTGGACATAAGTTAG
>JAPLCR010000654.1:783-2235 GCA_026392135.1 Armatimonadota bacterium | reverse complement strand
CCTGCTTTCGCGCTGCGTATCTGTCCAGCCCTGCATATTTTTCGCCCGCCGCTTCGGTCATTTTGCCGTCTTTACCGATGACGATAATCTGCGGGAGGTTGTTTCTGCGTCCGCACTCGAAGTCGTTGAAGTCGTGCGCGGGAGTCACCTTGACCGCGCCGGAGCCGAATTCGGGCTTGGCGTAATCGTCGGCGATTAGCGGTATCTCGCGGTTCGTGAGGGGTAGCGCCAGCATTTTGCCGAAGTGGGGTTGATACCGTTCATCGGCGGGGTTCGCGGCGACGGCGGTATCTCCGAGCAGGGTTTCGGGGCGCGTGGTGGCGATGACGATGCTTCCGCTTCCATCTGCGAAGGGGTAGCGGAAGTGGTAGAGTTTGCCCTGCCGCGTCTCGGTGTAGACCTCGATTTCGGAGACCGCCGACTGTAGTTTCACGTCCCAGTTCACGACGCGGGTTCCGCGATAGATGAGTCCGCGCTCGTACCAGTCCTCAAAGCATTTCAGTATCGCGTCCACATAGGATTCGTCCATCGTGAAGCGGGCGCGTTCCCAGTCGTAGGAACAGCCTAGCCGCTCGAACTGGTGGTAGATGCGCGTTCCGTAGACTTCGCGCCACTCCCAACACTTTTCAATAAATGCTTCACGCCCTAAGTCCTGACGCGCTATCCCCTGTTTGGCGAGTTCGCGCTCCACAACGGCTTGCGTGGCGATGCTGGCGTGGTCGGTTCCGGGCAGGCAGAGCGTGTTGTAGCCTCTCATTCGATGCCAGCGGGTCATGGTATCCAGAATCGAGTTGTTGAGGGCGTGCCCGATATGGAGGCTCCCCGTGATGTTGGGGGGCGGTATGGTGATGCTGTAGGAGGGGCGCGTCGCGTCCGCCTCCTGATGAAAGAAGCCGACTTTTCGCCAGTAGGCGTACCACTTGCCCTCTATCTCTTCCGGCGCGTAGTTCTTCGCCAGCTCGCGGCGGTTCGCTTCGTCGTTCAGACTCATTCTAACTCTCTCTCCTTCTGTTCTCCGCCTTTGCGCCCGTAGAATATCGCCCAGGTCGCAAAGTCGTCTGTAAGTGTCTCAAATCGGTGTTCCACGCCCGCAGGGACGAAGAGGACATCGCCCGTCGCGCACTCCATTCGCTCGCCATTGAGGTTGAAATTCGCGCTCCCTGCAATAATGACATAGATTTCGTCCTGTTCGTGCGCGGTCTGATAATCTTTTCCGCGTGGCGCGAAGTAGAGTACCGACATGGTTCCGTGCGCGAGCGCCTCAATGTCCCATATCCCTTCGACCCACTTTTCGGTGGCGGGGAGGGGGAGTTGCGCTTTTAGTTCGTTTGGGTTGATTTTCATTTGCTTGACCTTATGGCGCATAGGCGCACCATTGTCGTATCCCCAAAAGGTGTTAGAGTCCAGTAAATATTCGAATCAGTCGGGTTACGCTCTTTTGTGCTTTAATTT
>JAPLCR010000654.1:0-719 GCA_026392135.1 Armatimonadota bacterium | reverse complement strand
GTTGACAAAACAACACATATCTCGCCATTATATACAGATATACGGAACTGGTCCAAATCAGCATAGACTTCCCGGAGATTCGTACGGTCAATTAGCCGAACAATTAGTGACTCTAGTACAGGTTTTACTTCGATTGCGCTCCCACCTACTTGAAAGAGCGGCAATACCGCCGCCATAATTTCGTTCCATGTAAGTGGAATAAGCACTGTTTCGTAAGAGGGACAATATCCTCCGTCTATATACATGACATCGAAATATATGACATTGAATTCCAGCATATATTTCTCCTCACCCTGTGCAAGCTTCTCTACATTTTCAGGACCACGCATTGCTAACGTTGCCAGATCCGCTTCGAGTTCTTCTATTTTTTTGCGTAGGCGCGTATTTTCAGCGTATACTTCAGGGTCTGCTAACTCGTTCGCACGCACCCAACCAACCGCCGATGTTGTCTTCTTGAGTTGCACCAGACTACGGCTCACAACGCCGCCAAGGTCAGCGGGAGAAGTCCAGTATTTACACATTTTCTCCTGGGCAAGATTTCTAAACGCCCCAAGTTTTTGCCATTTCTCATCATTTCCATCGGTTTTGTCCCTGGGAATAGAGCCCGGGTCTTTATGCAGAAACGCAAGCGTCGGCTTGCGTTTCTCTGTGGCGTATCGGTACTCCATTTCTGTATAGCTAATACCCTCTGGTCCCGGAGTTCCATAACGTGCGCCGAT
>JAPLCR010000553.1:5001-8520 GCA_026392135.1 Armatimonadota bacterium | reverse complement strand
CTTTCTCCCGAATCGGGAGAAAGGTGTCCGCAGGACGGAATGAGGGACGGTACAGGTAAGCCTTCCACATCTCAAACCTCTCCCATACATATCCCTGTGAGCCTTGCGAAGGGGTAAGGGTTGAGATGGGGTGGACGGTATTCGCCCCTCCGCGTCGGGGAGGAGAATAACAAGTCTTCCACAGGAGTTCGTATAACTACTCAGCCCTATCTTAGTGGAGTGTGACAGACTTATCTTGAAGGGCAGGGTGAGGGCTTATGGCTCCCTCAAAATGGCAACCTATGCTTTCTACTGGTTAAACTAGCTAGCCAAGTGTAGAAAACATAGGTTGTTGAAACTGAGATGTTATCTCAGAAGCCATTTCTGCAAACTACAGCGAAGAACACTCACACGACTTACTTATAGAAGTCGCAAGTGTTGTTGCCAGCGTCTTGAACGAGAGCAGCGGTTCCGCTACAGTTCTCACCGTCGCAGTTGTTGCCGTCGCCTTGGCGGCCAATCAGGTTGTAGCCTGTGTTAATATCGCCCTGGGTTTTGAACACGTTGTCAAGCTTGTAGGCTTTGGCGTGGCCATCAAAGAATGCCCAGTTGCAGATACCGTTTTTGCCGCGGTGGGTGTTGAAGCCCTGTCCCCATTGGCAAGCATTAGGCTTGTCTTTGCGAGCAACCCAGTCGCCGAGGTCGGCGCAAGCCCATGTGGTCTCAAGAAGCATAACCGTCTCGGAGGGGCGGTTTAGCGATACGGAGCGAAGAGGTGCCCATCCCCACATAACAACGCCGTTGGTTCCGTAGGAGATTTTGAACCGGTTGTCTTTGTCTTCGTCACCAAAGGAGCTGTTGACGTTGGAAGGACAGCGGTACATATCGTAGTTCTTGACGTAGGGCTGGGTGAGTTGTTTCCAGGTAACGTTTGTCTGACAAGCGTCATCGCCGTTACAGTCACAACCGGGGTCACTCTCGTGTCCGGGGGCACCTGCGGCTACGGCGCGGCTGAGGGGGAAGACTTCGTCATAGTCTTGTGCATACATACCCCATGCAAGACCATTCTGTTTCATGTTGCTGAGGCAGCTGATAGCACGTGCCGACTCACGAGCCTGTGCAAAGACAGGGAAAAGAATCGCCGCCAAAATGGCGATAATAGCGATGACTACGAGCAGTTCGATCAAAGTAAACGCACGCTTTGATGCACTTAGCATTCTATTTCTCCTTTGAGAGTAGTTAATCCAATACAACAAACATCTTGAGGTTTGGTTAGGGCTTAGCCCTCGCCAAACAGTAGACTCTTAGCCAGGTTTCTTCTGGTCAGTAGACTCTTTCATCTTCTGCATTGCGCCAGCAGGAGGACCTGTAGGTGTAGGAGGCTCTTTAGAGCCGCAACCAGCGCAGAAAGTAACGCCTACAAAAACCCCAACGAGTAGAAGAAGTGAGAAGGTCTTTTTCATTTCATCTCTCCTTTCAGCAGGTAAGAAGATTGCTATCGTAAGAAAATTCCTTGAAAGCCTCTTACGAATAACAGTGTACTCAGTATCTTCTTAAAAGAATTTAATGAGTATACGTATATTCTACACTACTATAGGGCGATTCCTCTAGGTTTCTGTAGATTTAGTAAATTATTTTTATCTTTTCGTTGCTAAGGGCAAGTGAAAGAGTGTGTTCGGGCGTGAAAGGCTCTATTTCTGCTCACCAGAAGGCTTTTCATCGCTCTTTGGTGCCTTGCCGTCGGCATCTTGCTTAGGCTTCTCGCCCGCTTTCTTGTCGGTAGGTGCAGGAGGTGCGGAGGGTTTGCCGCCCATCATGCCGCCTCCGCCCTTCTTCCCACCGCCGCCAGCGGGAGGCGCACCGCCTTTAGACTGCATAGCACCGCCCATACTGGTCGGCATGGGAGGACCGGGTTTGTCGGCAATGTAAAACATGATGCCTAATGCAACTCCACCTACTAATAATAGAACAAAGATAGCGGCGAGCGGACTGACTTTTGATTTCATGGCTGTCTGCTTTCTCCTGAAATGAGGCGGGCTTTATAGGCTTCCGCTTGTGGTTTGTCACCCTTGCCCTCGTAGAGGCGAACGATCGCTTTCAGGGCGCGGGGGTCTTTGGGACGCGCACGAAGAACACCTTGCAGTAGTAGCTCCGCGTCTGCCCAGTTTTTAAGTTCGACTTCGCACTCCCCAACGGCGAGAGAGTTATCTACGTTGTTGGGGTCTAGCGCAAGCCGTTTGCGAAGAGCGTCGTATTTCGCGTAGAAGTCGCTCAGGCGTTTGAACTCTTTTGTGAGTGCGTCTGCACGTTTCACGTCTCCTGCCTTACGATAGGCTTTTGAGAGGTTAAAGGTGGACTCTTCGGTACGTACTCCGCGTTTCCAAAGATACTCTAGGGCTTGTATAGAGCCTTTGGTGTCTCCATTTTGCAAGCGCAAACGCCCTAGCTCCGAAAAAGCGTCGCCCCACTCCGGTTTGAGTTGGGTAGTTTTTTCAAACGCCGCGATACCCTGTTTCAAGTTTTCAGGAGTGGGATTGCGGCGGGCATACGCCCTGCCTAACGTGTAGTAGGCGGTAGGGTAGCTGGGGTCTTTTGCGATGACCTCTCTGGCTAGTCTCTCTGCAGAGTCGGCATCGTTACTGTCGAGATAGGCTTGGGCAAGCGACATCGTGATTTTTACGTTGGAGGGGTCAAGGCTATGCGCCTTATTAAGCTCTATAAGAGCGAGTTTCGTCTCCAGTTGGATGCCGAGTGCCATCCCTAAAATGGCATGAGCGTTCGAGCAGTTAGGTTCGACGGTAGTGGCTTGACGCGCTATCTCCGTTGCCTGCTTGTCATTTCCTGCCCGGGCATACGCCTCTGCCAAACCGCAAGTGATATGTTCGGTCTTAGGGGCAATCTGCCGCAAGCGTGCATAGAGCGGTACCGCTTTGTCAGGGCGTTGGGTGTCCATGTAGATACGCGCAAGCAGGACATACGGCTCTACTATATCTGGGCGCAACGTGATAGCGGCTCTCAGCTCCGTCTCTGCCTCTTGTGCTTTTTTACTCTGTATCGCAGTGATTGCTTTTTGAATATGGGCGCGTGCAGGACGCTCCTGTTGATAGCGCAGGTTGCTGTTAATAGCGAACGCACCAATGGCAACAAGAGCCGTAAGCAAGAGCGGCATTTTCCACTTTGCGCCTGCGGAAGCGGGGGTTTTCTTAGCGGAGGATCTGGTATCCTCTGAAGGTTGGAGAGTATCTTGTGAGGGCATTAGTCTACTGCTTATGTTACTTATCTTCTTGTGAGGCAGTGATGGCACATCCTGCACTGTCTAAGAGAATAGAGGATATCGGCGTTCTAAAGAGAGAAGGCGAAAGAGAGGTGTCCGCACAGGATTCACCTTCAAACGCTCCTAAATCAAAGTATACACTGTGTTCGCTCTCTTGTCTACTTCCGAAAACGAATCTTTTTGATGGAGGAATTCAGGCAGTGGAGGGTGGTTTTTCGGAGTGCGAACGATATGCTGACCAGGACAAGCCCGCCGTTTCTAGCAGT
>JAPLCR010000553.1:0-4977 GCA_026392135.1 Armatimonadota bacterium | reverse complement strand
GTTGTCCCAAGGCACAGAGAGGTAGCCCCACTACATTGAAAAAATCACCCTCAAAGCTCTCAATAAAAGGGGCGGCGTAGCCTTGCGCTCCATACGCCCCGGCTTTGTCCATCGGTTCGCCTGTCGCTACATAGTCCGTTATCATTTCAGGGGTGAGGGCACGGAACTTTACCCACGTGGAAACGGCAATACTGAGGGGTGGGAGGTTCATAGAGGATGGACGAAAGAGCGCAACTCCTGTGCAGACGAGGTGCCTGCGCCCCGCAAGAGCCGCCATCATGCGGCAAGCATCTTCTGTATCTCTTGGCTTGCCGAGGGGAGTCCCTACAACATCCATCGCCACCTCCGTATCCGCGCCGATAACCCATGCGTCTGGCTCGTGCTGTGCCACCTCCCGGGCTTTCTCTGTCGCGAGGTGCGTCACAAATTCAGAGAGTATTACCGCTTTGTCAGCTGAGGTAGGCTCATCATAACTGCTGGGGATAATCTCGAAGGGTAAGCCCAAAAGCGCAAAAAGTTCTCGCCTGCGCGGAGAGGCGGAGGCGAGAACGATACGAGGTGGAGGAGCTAGTTTTAGAAGGAGTGACATAGTACGTAAACAGGCTGCCTCTACAAAAAGTCGGCGGCAGTGATGATGCTCTGAGCAATCTCTTTCATCTTTCGGTTCTGATTACGTGCTTGGAAATGAATGCGCCGAAACGCCTCCTCCTCCGTCATTTTGTGCCTATCCATCAAAATGCCTTTAGCGCGTTCGATAAGTTTGCGTGTCTCTATGGTCTCTTTCAAGCGGTCAATCTCTTGTGACTGCCCTTGAATTTGACGAAAGCGGCGCACGGCTATCTCTAAGGCAGGTGTGAGTGCCTCTTTGCTGAACGGCTTCATCAGATAGGCTACGGCTCCAGTCTCTCCTGCCTGCTCCACTGTCGTATTGTGCGTAGTACCGCTCAAAAAGAGAATCGCACAAGGGTGTTGCGCTAGAATCTCGTTCGCCGCCTCAATGCCATCCATCTGGGGCATCATAATGTCCATAATGATAGCGTCTGGGCGGTGAGTAACAGCTCGTTCTAGTGCCTACCTCTTGTTGTAGGAAAATAGTCTCCGTACTCTCTTCGCAAAGAGAGGCTTATAGCCAAATTGTTCTTTACTCTACCTCATTATGGAGGTAAAATCCTTCTAAATTACCCTAGAAAATCGCAGTAGAGTGTCATTTTATCCAACATTCTTGACAAGTAACTACTCATGCTAGGGTTTGAGATGGAAAATCAGGGGATTGGGAGCGATTGCGCTCTACGCCCACCCCATCCCAACCCTTACCCCTTCACAAGGGGAAGGGCTAAATGCCGAAACTGCAAGGCTTCCGCACTCCTCAAAAGTCGGCGTAAAACGGAGTATTGCAAGTCTCCCCTTTGTGAAGGGGGAGATTTAGAGGGGGTGGCTGGGTCAGCGCGATAAGCCTCCCGCCATCTGCCCGACCCTGAACCCGAAACGGGATAGAGGAGGCTGAGTAGTTACCTTGACAAGGAAAGAGAACACATTAGATTGAAGCCGCTACAGACCGTCGGAATTGATGTGGGAGGCACTTTTTCCGATTTTGTGTTTCATGATTCCGATGGAAACATCAGCATTCTGAAAAGGCTCTCAACGCCTGCTGCTCCCTCTCAAAGTATGCTTGCAGGTTTGCAGGAGGCGAAGCAGGCAGAGGTGCTAGCCTCTCCCTTTCTCCTCACACACGGCACAACGGTAGCGACCAACGCTCTACTCGAACGCAAGGGGGCGAAGACCGCCCTTATTACCACAAAAGGGTTCCGCGACGTTCTGGAAATCGGACGGCAAAACCGTGATACGCTCTACGCATTTCATCCACAACGCGCCCTCCCGCTCATACCCCGTACCGCCTGTTTTGAAATTGCCGAGCGTGTAGACTGGCTAGGAAACGTACTGCTCTCTATAAACGAAGAGGAGGCTATTCGCCTTCTGCAAGAGATAGAGACCTTAGGCTACGATTCGGTTGCAGTATGTTTTATTTTTGGCTACTTAAACCCTATAAATGAGCGGATTATTGGTAAAATTGCAAAAAATTTTGCACTCAATATCTCCCTCTCTTCTGATATTGCGCCCGAACCGCGTGAGTTCGAGCGAACCGCCACCACCGTCGCGAATGCCTTCGTTGCGCCCGTGATGTCGCGCTATCTGGAAAGTCTCGCCGTAGATGCAGCGAAGGAGGGCGCAAGCCACTTCCGTATTATGCAATCGAATGGGGGAACACTGCGAGCGAAGGAGGCGACGGAACAGGCGATAAAGACAGTGCTGTCGGGTCCTGCGGGGGGGGTGGTAGCAAGTATTATTGTGGGAAAACAGGCGGGTTTTGGTGATATTCTCACCTTCGATATGGGAGGGACTAGCACGGACGTTGCGCTTATTCGTAAAGGGAAGTGCCCTGTAGTAACGACAAGTACGTTGAATGGTATCCCTATTCGTACCCCACAGCTAGATATTCACACGGTGGGAGCAGGAGGAGGCTCTCTGGCACGGCTCGACAGAGGGGGCGGGTTAAGGGTGGGACCTGAGAGCGCAGGAGCCGTGCCGGGACCCGTCGCCTATGGCGTAGGCGAAAGGCTCTGTGTCACGGACGCAAATGTTTTACTGGGACGCTTACCTTCTGAAATTCGGCTTGGTGGGACAATGTGCCTCGATAGTGAGCGCGTTCGGGAGTATGGGGGAAGATTCGCGCAGGAGTGCGGTCTTTCGCTTTTTGCGATGGCACAGGGGATTCTAGAGGTCGCAAATAGTACAATGGCACGGGCATTGCGCCATATCTCTGTAGAGCGTGGGCACGACCCCGCACAGTTCGCGCTTCTGAGCTTTGGAGGTGCAGGTGGGCTTCACGCCTGTGACCTCGCGGATGCACTGGGAATTCGTACTGTGCTGGTTCCGCGCTATCCTGGGGCATTTTCAGCATTGGGGTTGGTGCTTGCTAATGTGCGAAGAGACTATGCACAGGCGATTCCGCCTACAGGGAGTCTTGTACAGGCGGATGAGAGCTTTCGCGAACGCCTCCAAACCATCGTGCAGAGCCTTTTACAGATGGCGGAGACAGATATGGAGCGTGAGGGGCTAGGGCGTGATGAGTGGGTTGCAGAGTTTCTGCTGGACTTGCGTTATGTGGGGCAGTCTTTTGCACTAAGTCTTTCGTTTGCTTCTGCTTTTTTTTGGAGTGAGGCACTAATAGCCTTTCATAAAGCCCACTTAGACCGCTATGGCTATGCAAATGCCGCCGAGCCTGTGGAGGCGGTCGCTGTGCGCCTGATAGCGGCAGGAACAGAAGTAAACACCGATTGGCGCATCGTTTTACCGGAACAAGAAGGACATTCCTTTGGCGCAGTAGAAGTCTGCTTTGCAGGAACATGGCAGGCTACTGCGCTCTATCATCGGGAAGAGATAGCTGCGGGGCAGACGCTTCACGCACCTGCGATTATCCTTCAATCGGATAGTACAACGCTCATTCCCCCTTCGTGGCAAGGAGCCTGTGACGACTTTGGTAATCTGATTTTGTCGCGTGTATAACGGAGCCGCTTTTCATGCTCGACTTCGCTCAAATCGTTCGTCAAATAGACACTTTTACCTCCGAACAGGCACGGGAGCTTCCGAAAAGAGCCTTTGCACTGGACGAAGCGGTACGTCGTCTGAACCGTGCAAGCGAAGAGTGGGAGCTACTCCAAGAGCGAATTGAGGAGAGCAAAAGTTCATGGTATTTAGCGGAGCTTTGCGAGGCTCCTAATCGTAGGGTTTCAGCTGAATCCCCTGTACTTCCCTGCACGGTGATTGCGACAGATGGCTCGCAGATAGTCGGAGATAGGCACGATGCGGCACTCTGCTATGTATTGAATGTAGGCAAAGCGATTATTCGTTATGGAACAGGCGAACGTGCGACACTCTCTTCACGCCCTCAGCTCTACCTACCAGATGAGGAGATGCTAGACTCTAAGGGCGAGCAGGACGGTATTTCACCGCGTAGGCTCGCAATAAAGCGTTTTGTGGCGGAGATGGAGACTCTGGCGGAGGAGGTTGAGGCTCTGCCTACTCTTCAGCCTCCTGCTATTGCGTTGGTGGACGGAACTCTCCTTTTTTGGCTTTTAGAGGGGGAGACAGAGGAGTATCGCGTAAAAACCCTGACAGCTTACGAGCAGACCCTAGAGGTAGGTAGACGCAGGCGCGTCCCGATTGTGGGCTATATCAGTAGCCCGCAAAGCAAAGATGTGCTGAATGCCCTTCGACTTGTGGAGTGCCCGTACCCACTAGCAGACTGCGATAGGCACTGTCCCAATCGTCAAAAGCCAAAACCACGCGGTGAAACACCGCCTTGCGCGGGTAATGAAACCCTGAACGATGCAGATCTCTTTGAGCAGACTTTGGAGGTAGGAGAGCGTTCTGCGCTCTTCAAGAGTTCACGTATGCGGTTTATTCGTGAGGAGCGTCCTTCAAAAAACATCTACTTTTGCTATCTGCACGTAGGCGTGGAGGTAGTACGGCTCGAAATACCGGACTGGGTTGCGGAAGAGACGGCTCTGCTGGAACGCGCCCACTCTCTCTGTTACGACCAGGCGCAAAAAGGCGCGGGCTATCCGGTGGCACTAACAGAGGCACATGAACAGGCAGTTGTTCGCGCTTCCGAACGAGATACCTTTTTTAGGCTCGTAGAGCGGAAGATGATAGGCGACAGTATACCGCTCCTATCTACGCGCAAAGCACTCTCAAAACAGCGCAGGAGAGTGTAATCGCCTTTTATTAAAGATGCTTTACTAAAGCCTCTTTAACAGGGATTTTCGCCCCTCGTCGTTCTTAGAGAGGGGGTAATCAAAGCTTGAACGTAACTATTCACAAGGAGATTCTATTTTATGCGCGTTGAAACTCTTGATACTCTGCCCAAAACAATGCGGGCTATCCGTTGCCATGGACCCCAAGACTATCGCCTTGAAG
>JAPLCR010000546.1:7779-18667 GCA_026392135.1 Armatimonadota bacterium | reverse complement strand
TCTGACAAGTATCGTGGGGTTCGCGGAGCTGCTAGAAAAAAGTAAGCTGCCTATCTCAGAGGAGATGCAGAATCGTGTTCACAAAATAGCGACGGAGGCGGACAGGGCGGAGATGTTTGTGAAGAACCTCCTCTCTTTCGTACGCCCACAAACTCCTGTACAGAAGCCCCTCTCATTGAATAGGGTTGTAGAGCGAGTTGCTGACCTACGCACAGAGCATCTAGAGAATCATCGTGTCACCCTCAATCTTAGTCTTGCCGATAGCCTACCGCTCATTAAGGGATGCCCCCATGAGATGGAGCAGGTACTGCTAAACATGGTGGATAACGCCCTACACTCCGTAAACAGTCATCGGCGGGACGGCTCTATTACCATTGCAACGTGTTATGACGGCGGGGATACCCTTACAATGTCGGTGACGGATGATGGGGCTGGTATTCGCCCTGAACTTCGCGACAAGATACACCTGCCTTTCTTTACCACAAAGCGGGCAGGGGAGGGAAGTGGTTTGGGCTTGGCTATCTCGTACGGAATACTGCGCTCCTGCGGGGCGACGCTTAAAATCCACTCGAACGTGGGGCATGGTGCTACCTTCGCAATGGAGTTCCCTATCTGTACCCTGCCGCTCAAAGCGGACGAGGGTGCAGAATTGGGAGGTTGTACAAGCAAACTTCCGCGACCAAACAGACGCGGGCTAAGGCTCGCGGTGTTGGATGACGACGAGGCTGTTCTGGGGCTACTAGGCGATATGTTGAGGGAGTTGGGGCATACCTCTACCCTCTTCGAGACTCCTAAACGTATGTTGGAGGCACTGGAATCTCAGACTTTTGACTTGATCCTATCGGATGTATGGATGCCGGAGATGTCAGGTATTGAACTACACCATGAGTTGACCCAACGCTTCCCTGACTATGCACACCGCATGGTGTTTTTGACAGGCGATGCACTCCCTCCAGAGACGCGATACTCTCTTGAAGAGTACGGTTGCCGCTTCATAGACAAGCCGTTTCATCTGGAAGACCTACAAGAGAGTATAAACGCAACAGTGCGCCCTGATAAGAGTGTCCACCGAGCAGCGTAGAGCGTACTGCTCTATAGGCGAGGGTCTACGGGTTCGCTCTCCAGAGCCAGCACTCCGAAGACGCACTCATGCACCTTTCGTAGAGGCTCCTGACGTACGAAACGCTCCAACCCCTCTACTCCAAGCGCAAATTCGCGCATGGCAAGGCTTCGCTTTGCACCAAGCCCCCTTGCACGAAGGCGAGACAGGTTCTCCATCTCCGTATACTCGGCTCCATAGATGATACGCAGATACTCCCTTCCGCGTACTTTGACCGCAGGTTGCAACACTCCCTTGCTTCCACGCACAATAAAGTCAAGCGGTTTGACTACCACTCCTTCGCCTCCCGCCTCCGTCATCTCAATCCACCAGTTTTCTCCCGCCTTTTCAGAATCCGGGTCGTTCAGGTTCACCTCAAGTAGCTCCGTAGCCATAAGTAGTTCGCTATGGCTTGCTATACGCGCCAGCGTTTCGATATGCCATGTATGCGGTCGGTCAAAGTAGGTCTTTCCCTCCGTAGCAAGCAGGTGGAAAGGCGCGATGCGGTGGTCGGAGAGGGTGGGGGTAGCCCAGCAGTACCTGCTATATGCCTCTACGTAGCCCTCAATATCCGCCTGCCTCTGAAGCAGTTTGGCGTGCAACGGCACAAGAGTCGGGGTACGCGCCTGCGCTAATTCGGTCACTGCGACGGCTTCCCGTAGAGCAATCTGCCCTGCGACTCCCACAGGTGCATACTGGTCTCTCAGCAAGCCCTGCGCTTTCGCGTTCCAAGGGAGGAGTTCCGCGTCCAAGCATACCCAGTTCGTCCCAAACTCCTCCCAGAAATTGGCGCGATTCAGCGTCTCCTGAACCTCCCGTAACAGCCCGTTATGCAGTTCCGGCGAATCGAAGAACTGCCGCCCTGTACGTGTGTAGCACTGTCCGATGTCGCCGCCCGTCGCGCCAAAACGCCTCTGCGCGGACTCCGCATCCTTGCAGATAACGATAACGGCGCGGCTCCCCATGTGTTTACGCTGACAGACTACGCGCTCCACTCCCGCATTGCGATAGTAGGAGAACGCACCTGTGGGGTGTTCAAGATAGATACCCTCGCTCGTCGTTTCAGAGGGCGACATCGTGGGTGGCAGGTAGACCAACCAGCGCGGCTCCACCGCAAAACGGCTCATCACTTCGAGCGCGACTGAACGGTTTTCGGGAGGGATGGTCACGTTGCCTGCAAGGCGCGTTGAAACGAACCTGCTCTCCAAAACGTCCTGTGCGGAGAGTAGGTCATCATGTTGCCACTGCGCGGGAATTGCAGGAACATCTGTTTCCGTTTGCAGAGGGCGTAGCGATTCTGCATACACTTTTTTGGCGGAAACCTGTACAATCTCCCGTTCAGGGTAGCGCAATGCTGACAACTTACCGCCGAAAACGCACCCCGTATCGAGGTTGATGGTGTTGTTCAGCCACTCCGCCTCTAGCATGGGTGTATGTCCGTAGGCGACTGTTGTTGTCCCGCGGTACTCCATCGCCCAAGGATAGCGGACAGGCAAGCCGTACTCATCCACCTCGCCCGTTGTTTGACCGTAGAGGGCGAACGAACGAACGCGCCCCGAAGCCCTCCCCATATACGCCTCCGTCATGCCCGCATGAGCGATGCAGAGTTGCCCGCCATCCAGCCAGAGGTGTGATACGAGCGAATCTACAAAGGCGATAAAGCGACTCTTAAAGACCTCACGCTCCTTTTCGGGTAGCGATTCTATCTGCTCCATACTCAGCCCGCGTCCATGATTGAGGTTAACCTTCCCTGTCTGTAACAGCTCCATCAACTTCACGTCGTGATTGCCCGGAACACAGAGGGCGTGTCCCGCCGCCGTCATATCCATCACGAGCCGCACAACCTTCACTGTCTTCTCACCCCTATCCACAAGGTCGCCCACAAAAAGGGCGCGGCGACCTTCTGAGTGCGCCCACGCTCCCTCCGTATTCGGGGCGTAGCCGAGCGCGGCGAGTAGCTCTACCAACTCATCGTAGCAGCCGTGAATGTCGCCGATAATGTCGAATGGAGGCTTTTCGGTTCGCCTATCTGTCCACAGCGGAACGCGGACTATCTCGCACGACTCCGCCTGCTCTGGTCTAAGTACGTAGGCATTGCGAAATCGTTCTCGCTTGAGGCTACGCAGGGTCTCCCGTAGTTGCCGTGATTGCCTATGCACCACGTTCGCTCCGAAATTTCGGTTCGCTCGCCCCTCGTTGCGCTGGATACAGAGGTGTTCCGGCGTATTGATGACGATTGCAATGGCGTGGCAGTCGTGCGCTTTTGCCAACTCTAGCACGCGCTTTCGCGCCTCATCCTGCACATTCGTCGCGTCGATAACTACTGTTTTCCTTCGGCGTAGTCGCGTGTTCGCGAGAGAGTAGAGTGCCTCAAATGCGTCGGGTGTCGCCGACTGGTCGTTTTCGCTGTCGCTTACCCATGCTCGGAATGAATCTGAAGAGAGTATTTCGGTAGGCAGGAAGTGCCGCGCCGCGAAGGTGGATTTACCGCATCCGCTCACGCCAATCAGTGCGACGACGCAGAAATCGGGTATCTCAATCTGAAATTTGTCTGGTTCACTCAACTCTATAACTACTCACTTTCTACCTGACAAGCGCGATAGATGGGCAGCCCAATGCAGAAATAGCCTGCTCTCTGTTAAATATCAGCAGGGAAGCGGCATCAAAAAGGGTTGGTTTCTACGCTGTCATACCGCGATTGTCGAGGGCGATAGCCGCTTTCAATCGGTCTGATTTGTTCATGAAAAACTGACAGGGCTGTATCTCCCCATTGGCTTGAAGCAGTTTGCGATACTTCGCTACGTCGCCATCTCCCTCTTTTAGTGTGTTGAGGACAACGGTGAGCCAGATATACGACTTACTGCTCGTAATTTCCGCCATAATCGGAATATCCAATCCGCCTCGTACAACTTTGAATTCGTACGTCTCTTTCCCCTCCTCTTTAGTCAGTAACTTGGTCTCATAGCCAATATCTTCAATTCCCTTTTTTAGCGCAATGGTATCCCACTGCCCAGAGGAGGTAGCTTGCCAGCCCATCAAGCAGAGTCCTGCCAAAATACAAACGAACAGAGCCGACATTTTCGTATACTGTCTCATCGTGGTTTCTCCTGTGCCATCGTATTTGAATGGGTGTTCCCTTCTCGTTAGTCGCTATGGAGTAGAGGGGAAACTAATCGGTAATTCGTGTTTTGGGAGGCAAAATCCTTCTTTGCATAGGGTACTACGCTCTATCAAACACAGCCATTTGTGTCGGGAAGCCCAGCCCCTCCTGCTCCGCGCCCACCCCTTGTATCTGCACGGAGTAGCCGAACAGTCCCCCCACACGCTTTGCCCAGCTCTCAAACTCCTCTCGCGTCCACTCAAAGCGGTGGTCACGGTGGCGGAATTGCCCGGCGGGAAGGCTCTCCCAGAACGTATTGTAGTCCGCGTTCGGGGTGGTGACTATTACTCGGCGGGGCTTGGCATTCGCGAAGACAACCTTTTCCATAGCGACAAGGCGCGGCGCGTCTATATGCTCAATCACCTCAAGAAGCGTGGCGACATCAAACCCATTGAAGCGCGTATCGTGATAGACCAGCGAACCTTGAATCAGTTTGACGCGCTGCCGCTCTGCCTCCGAGTAGCTCTCCATGCGAAGCCTATCCGCCGCCCTATTCAAAGTATGCACTGCCACATCCACTCCCACAATCTCCGTTATCGCCCTCTGCTTAATCAGCATTCGGAGTAGGTTTCCCTCCCCGCAACCGAGGTCTATCACCCGCACCGCCTTTGGTTCCAGCGATAGAACCGCCTCCAGTGCCGCTTGCAGACGCACCTCATTCAGCCTGAGAGGGGCTTCGGCAGTCGCCTCCTGCGCCTCATTCTGCGCGTCCTTCTCCTCTTGAGTCTCCATGCCCTCCTCAACCAGAGGCGCGAGGCGGTCAAGCGCACTCTGCACCATGCGCTTGCGATAGGCGAGATAGCGGTTCGTTATCAGCGTCTTCTCTGGGTGTTGCATAAGCCAGCGTTCGCCCTTCTGAAGCAGCTTGTCTACCTCCTCATCAGCGATATAGTAGTGTTTGGCGTTATCAAGAACAGGAATCAGCACGTAGAGGTGACTCAGCAGGTCTTGAATGGTCTGCTCGCCGCGCAGTGTCAGGCTAAACACGCTCGACTCTCCCCACTCTGGAAAGCGTTCACTGAGAGGAGCGCCTTTAACTTCGCAGGTGTAGCCTAGCGGCTCGAACAGGCGACGAATAACCTCTTCCCCCGCCCGGCAACTCACCGCACAGAGCCGCGCCGTCAGCGAAAACTTTCGCTCCACCAGTTCCGGACGATGTTTGCAGTTCCCGTTGATGGCACTTCGATACGCCTCAATCAGCGCGACGCTCATAAAACTCGAAACGACGTAAGAGCGGTCGTTCACGTACTGCTCAAGCGTGAACGCCTTCTGTTTGCCACGCACAAGGTTCACAGGGTCTACCTGAAGCAGAAGGGTGGCGGTGCAACGCTCTTCCGTCGCCTCCGGGTAGAAGACGCTCGCCCTCCCAAACCATAAGTTCGCTTCGAAAATGTTGTCGGGATGCTTGTGTAGCAGGTAGCCCATATCGCTTGCATTCGCGCCTTCGCTGGTGATACTCAAAATCATGGCTCGGTTCTCGCTCCTTCTGTCTTGTTACGCCAACACTACCAGACAGTATTTCGCCACAGGGAGTTGCGCTTCATGCCTGAAAAATGCGGTTTTAATACAAAGAGCGAAAGTAACAGGGTAAAATCCTACCATGAGGTTACCGGTTCCGCTGAATCGCCTGTAGTACGAGTTTGAACGTGGCGCGAAGTTCGCCGCAAAATCCAGAAAGGAATCTAAATAATGAGCGGAGTGCGAGTTTTAGTAGGCACGCGCAAAGGCGCGTTTATCCTGACATCGGATGAGAAGCGCGAAGAGTGGGAGGTTAGCGAACCCCACTTTGCGGGTTGGGAGATGTATCATATCAAGGGGTCGCCTGTGAATCCTAATCGTCTCTACGCTTCGCAGTCGAGCCTCTGGTTTGGGCAGATGATACAGCGTTCCGATGATGGCGGCAAGACGTGGGAGGCGGTAGGCAATGAGTTTGTGTACGACGGAGATCCAGGCACGCATCAGTTTTACGACGGCACGCAACACCCGTGGGAGTTTAAGCGCGTGTGGCATCTCGAACCCTCCCTTACCGACGCTGATACGGTGTACGCGGGAGTGGAGGATGCCGCCATTTTTCGCTCAACGGA
Organism: Armatimonadota bacterium; assembly: GCA_026392135.1. Lineage (GTDB taxonomy): Bacteria > Armatimonadota > Chthonomonadetes > Chthonomonadales > Chthonomonadaceae > CAIJLM01. Next base: position 12,324 of record JAPLCR010000546.1, on the reverse strand, counting down.
CGGCGGCAAAACGTGGGGTGAACTTCCCGGACTTCGTGCTGCAAAAGGACACCTCTGGCAACCGGGCGCGGGCGGAATGTGCCTCCACACGATCATTCTCGACCCTGTGAACCCTGAGCGTATCTTCGTCGCCATCTCCGCCGCGGGCGCGTTCCGCTCCGATGACAGCGGCGAAACGTGGAAGCCTATCAATCGCGGGCTAAAATCGGAGTACATCCCCGAAGCCGAAGCCGAAGTTGGTCACTGCGTCCACCGCATTTCGCTACACCCTACACGCCCGAACACGCTCTTCATGCAGAAGCATTGGGATATTATGCGGAGCGACGACGCGGGCGAACTGTGGCATGAAGTGAGCGGCAATCTGCCCTCCGACTTTGGCTTTCCTATTGCGGTACACGCGCATGAGCCTGAAACGGTCTACGTCGTACCCATCAAAAGCGACTCAGAACACTTCCCGCCAGAGGGGAAACTGCGCGTCTATCGCAGTCGAACAGGCGGCAACGAGTGGGAAGCCCTCACGAACGGGCTGCCGCAGAGCGACTGCTATGTGAACGTGTTGCGTGAGGCGATGGCAGTCGATACGCTCGAATCGTGCGGTATCTACTTCGGTACAACGGGTGGGCAGGTCTACGCCTCCTCGGATAGCGGCGACAACTGGACTGCCATTGTGCGCGACCTTCCCGCCGTTCTCTCGGTTGAGGTGCAGGTTCTGCCATGATAGTCGTAGCACTACCCTTTCATCTCCAAACGCTGGCGAAGGTGGAGGGCGATGTCGAACTCTACTTGGAAGGGGCGGTCACGCTCGGCGCGGCTCTCGACGCTCTGGAAGCACGCTACCCCGTTTTACGAGGAGCCATCCGCGACCATGTTACGCTCAAGCGAAGACCCTTTATAAGGTTCTTCGCTTGCGGGTTGGATATGTCGCATGAACCTGCGGAGACGCTACTCCCTGAAGAGGTGGTTTCGGGGGAAGAGGTGTTTATGGTGGTGGGGGCGATTGCGGGAGGGTAGGGGCTATGTAACTCCTCCTCGAAACAGGGAGGCACTACAAAACGGTTTTATCGCATAACGTTCACAGTTCGGCTTAGGTTCGCGTATCTATCCAGAACTCACGCTACCTAGACAAGCCTGATACTCTACACATACCCCAGCATCTCACGGGCGTGTTGCAGAACCGTATCCGTCAGGTTCGTGCCGCCAATCATACGTGCAATCTCAAGCACGCGCTCTTCGGGCGTAAGCGGAACCACCGTCACCCGCGTACTTGTCTCCTCGCTCTGCTTCTCGATATAGAAGTGGCGCTGTCCGCAACTCGCAATCTGAGCAAGATGGGTAATACAGAGTATCTGCGTGGTCTGGCTGAGGTTTACCATCTTGTCTGCGAGAACGCTTGCAGTGCGCCCGCCAACTCCCACGTCAATCTCGTCGAAGACCATAGTAGGGAGGGCTTCCTGACGTGCCAACGCCGACTTTATCGCCAGCATGACCCGCGAAATTTCGCCGCCCGACGCGATTTTTGCGAGGGGGCGAAGCGGTTCACCGGGGTTCGTGGCAATCAGAAACTCCACCTTGTCCGCGCCCTTGGAGGTCGGTTCGCACGGCTCTAATTGCACGGCGAACTGCGCCTTCTCCATTCCCAAATCTACTAGCTCCGCGAGAGTCGTCTTCACGAAACGCTCTCCTGCTTTGGTTCGTAGGCTAGTCAACTCTTCGCACTGCATCGTCAATTTCTGGGCGGTAAGCAGTATTTCGCTCTCCAACGCCGCACCGCGCTCTTCGCTGTGGCTCAAGCCTTCCAACTTCACCACTATCTGGTCGGCGTAGGCAAGAACCTCCTCAATGTTGTCTCCATATTTCCGTTGAAGAGTGCGAATAAGGTCTATCCGCTCTTCCAGAACCGCAAGGCGTTCCGGTTGAAACTCAATGCTGTCCTGATAGCGGGAAAGGTCGCGCTCTACCTCCCGCAACTCATAACCGGCGTTTCGCACCGCCTCCAGAGACGGAAGTAGTGCTTTGTCCAGCTCCGCCGCCTCTTCGAGGGCGCGTAAAGTAGCGGACAAACTCTCCAAAACGCCTCTGTCTTCATTACCGCCGCCAAGTGCCTCCACACAAAGCCCCGCTATCTCGGCGAGGCGTTGGGCGTTCGCGACGCGGCGATGCTCCGCTTGAAGCTCCTCGTCTTCGCCGACCTGTAAGTTCGCGTCCTGTATCTCTTTGGATTGAAACTGGTAAAGGTCTAATAGGTGAGTGCGTTCCCTAGCGTCCTGCTCCAACTGCGATTTTTCGCGACGAAGGCTCTGCAACTGGTGGTAGGTCTGTGCGATGTCTGCGCGTAAAGGCTGAATCGCTTTTCCGCCCCACTCGTCCAGCATATCAATATGGCGCGAAGTAGTGAGCAGAGACTGGTGTTCGTGTTGCCCATGCAGGTCAACAAGCCACTCCGAAATGGCGCGAAGTTGTGCGACGGTGGCAGGTCGCCCCATCACGCGGCAGGAGGACTTTCCACCAGACTGTACCTCCCTTGATAGGAAGAGTAGGTCATCTTCAACATCAAATCCGGACTCTCGCGCAAACGCCTGTAACTCTGGGCTGTGGGAGATATCGAAAACAGCGTCGAGGAGTGCACGTTCCGTGCCGGTGCGAATCATCTCCGCGCCAGCGCGTCCGCCGAGTATCAGGCTGAGGGCATCCATGATGATGGATTTCCCCGCGCCAGTCTCGCCGGTGAGGACGTTGAAGCCCGCCCCGAACTCAAGTTCCAGGCGGTCAATAATAGCGAAATTGCGAATAGATAGGGTTCGTAACATGGCTCAGAGTGGGGTGACGAATTACGTTCCTTCATCCGGTGAAGTGTTGTCCTTTTTGAAAGCGAGATAGAGGACGATACCCATCAGCACGAGAAGCATCATAAATACGATTTTCGGACCTGAAGCCTCTCCGAAGACTTGCGCCCCAAACTCGTTCAACAGGTAGTCTATGCGGTCAATGAGAAGCGCAAGCCGCGCCATAATGGTCGCACCAAAGATCGCGCCGAAGGTGAACATCATCATCCAGCGACCTAGTTTCGCCGAACTCTTGACGATGGGGTTCTTCTGCTCAAAAGAGAAGAAGAAGTACATCATCACGCAGGAGACGATAACCATGAAGATAATGTTATTCACTGCATCGGCAGGAGAGAGAGCTTTAACTGCTTTACCAGCGATAGTAACGGCTCCATGTGGGATTATCGGCTTGAACGATGCCTGAATCTGGGGCCAGAAGTCGTTCGCGTAGACCTGAAACGCCTGCCCGGAAGCAACTCCCAAATAGAACCCGATGATGATACGCGAAATCCAACTATGCTTCTGCGAAAAGATGAAGTAGTAGAAAGCGCCGAATATCGCGATAAAGACAAAGTACCAGCGCCCTTCATCCCACATCGGTTTCCACCACTTAGGCAGTAGAACGTCCGTCCATGTCTGTGCCACCAGAAAGCCCGTCGCAAGCCCAAGAAAGATATGCTCGAAAAGGCGGTAAAAACGGTTCTCTTTGTAGAGCGCAGAGTAGAGTGCTATAGTACAAATCGCCCCTACCCAGAGCGTCAGCTTGTCGGCGTTTGTAATGAGCCAGTTTGTCATGCGCGTCCTCCTAAGCGTGCGTTTTGTCTTCGTTCGAGTAGCATCGCGACGTTGCCCATAATAATAAAGAAGATGATGAGAATATGTGCGAACGAAGCAGAGTTGGCAAAACGAGTCACTTTAGTATTCGTTCCGAGCTTACCCTCATACTCTCCTGCACCGGGCAAGCCCGGCATCATCCCCGAGATCTGCTTGCTATCCAAATAGTTGAACACCTCCGGAACCATGACGGACGTGGGGGCAACGACCATCGGGACTTTTAAAGGACCCGCTACAAACTGAAGGTACGTCTGGTAAACGCTAGAGGGGGTGATGTTCACCAGAAGCTTAATATCGCTTGCTGTTTTGATACCCTTCATAACAACAGGGAACTTCGTGAGGGGTTCTGTCTTGTTGTTCGTCTTAACAACGCCAACGATATCTCTAACAAACCCTTTCAGATAGTTTTTCGCATCTACTTTATACCCCCAGTTTATCCAGTCTACACCCTCTACCGAGTGATACTCTTTTCCCAGTCGCTCTACTATATCTTGAGTCAATTTAGGGCTCTGAGGGGCAAAAGAGAGGATAGCAAAACGGCACTTTTTTCGCATTAGATGCGTAATAACCGCTTCGGTTTGGGGACCGTTCTCTCCGCGAGTGCCCGCCTCCCAGTCCACCGCGAGTAGCACAAAGTCGCCGGGCTGGCGCTCCTCTATTGCACTATAGAAGGCTTCTGTTGCAGGCGAAACACGCATGGGAAGGCGAATAGAAAGAAAGAACGGCGCAGTGACAGAGAGCATCAAGAGGACATAGATGACCCGTCTATCTACCGTTTGAAGAAAACGTAATATGTTCACAGGTTGCTGTCTCCTTTAGTTCTCAAAGTAACTGCCGCGCTCTAGCCCAAGCCAAATACGTAGCCCCACCGCCAGCGAGCCAATCCCCA
>JAPLCR010000546.1:0-7760 GCA_026392135.1 Armatimonadota bacterium | reverse complement strand
CTGAGATGGCGCGTGTAGCAGGGGCATTCACCTTCGTCAGTATCCAGTTTCGGACGACCTCAACGTGTAGGTATTCCGGTAACGCGCTCGTCAAGAGTTGACCGAGTGTGATCTGCCCTAGCATAACAATAATGGCTGTCGCAAGAAGAAGAGTCGCTTCTACAGAGCGAACGCGGAAAGCACGATAGGCGGCAGAAGTGATGTAGAACGCGATAATGGAGAACATTGTCGCATCAAGGCTTTGCAGTGCGCCCTCAAAAAGTATCTTGTAAAGGCTTGTCGCAAAGGGGCTTGGGTGGGGTGACTTTGCCATAATGTGCCCCACCGTCATCAGTATCATCGCAACGAAAAACGCGATGCTATTGATAGAATCGACGTTCCACTTCAAGACGCGTTTTGTGTGCATCTGAAACAGATTGATGACCCCCAACCCAACGGCGAAAGCAGAGAGGGCGGGGAGGACATTCGTCATTGGAACGACGAAAGGAGACAGGAAGTTACCCTCTGTTTTGCTCCCCTCTATCATCATCTCATGCGTGGGTAGGAAGAACTCTAGCGCATAGAATAGCCCGCCCAAAAACGTGACTGTCCAAAGAATATACTTTCGAGCGCGTTTAGGCAGTTGCATAAGTACGAGCATGAGGACGATACCAACAACGATGGAACCGATAACGTAACCAGTCCATGTGCCGTCCATTTTTGGAGTAAACATTCGGTCTTCTTGCTCCCTACTTGAAGAATTGCGTGAAATTGACTCCGATGGGGCTACTTAGATACGCCCCAATGGAGACAAGAACACTCCCTAGAATAATCGTCATAAGAATAAGCCACTTTGCGATGTCTTGCCCCACAATGCTTCCAATCTGCGTAGGTTCTCGTGAGAGGTAGGCACTTGCGGCATAGTACTCATCTCCAATAATAACGTAGTCACAGGCGGCGATGAAAAAGGGAATCTGCGTCGTGGCAGGGGTTCCCGCTATCTGTATCGCGCCTACCTGTTGACCGTTCTCAGCCATAATAAGAGCTTCCGCGTAGTAGTAGCCGAAGAGGAAGGTCGCCGCCGCCTTCTCGCGGGTTATCAAACCAGCGACACTTGCGGCAAAGGCGAACTGACGGTTGGTGAGAAAGCGGACATCCTCCGAATTGTAGCTGTCCGGTCTACCTTCAATGGCATACGCCTCACGAACCGTCTCCTCCGTCACAGGGAGCATCTGTGGATCATAGACGGGCAGAATGGCGCGGGTGGCGAAACGGGCAGAGGTACGAATGATATAGGAGACAATGGACAGGGCTTGCAGGGTGACTATCTCCACACCGCCGTCAATCCCTAATCCCGTACAGCATATCATGGGGCGCCCCATCTCCGTAGCGCGACCAATGGCTTCATCAATTGCGGATAGCCCTTGAATACGCCGAATAAAAAGGTCTCGTTTACGTGCAACGAGTATCATGGCAATAATGCAGAGGCTAAAGAGTGGGACGAAGATGCGCACACCTATAGTCGCGTGCTCCATAAAGTTTACCCTCCCTTTCTGTGGGATGTTGTTGTTTGAACCCAACCTTGTCGTCTCAGGAAGAGGTTAGATTGTATTGCGTCACGTTTTCTGTTGGCGCGATACCTGCATCTCTTCAATACGGCGTATCATCAATTCGACATTGGCGCGAGATTCGATAAGTTTTGCATAACGCTGTACCTTATCCGCTCCAAACAGCGGCGCAAGGAAGCCCGAACCTAGTATCAAAGACTGGCTGGCAAGAAATGTGAAAGGCTTGTGCATCTCCAAAAAAAGGATAGCAGGGACGTGCAAGCCACGCTCGTCTACCTTTTTCGCAAAGGTATCTATCAGAGTGTCGCGCTCTTCGGCACTGATTTCGGCATCCCAGTCCGTTACGGGCATTGCGAAACTCCTTCGGAGGACTCTGATTGACATGATTCAGGTAGGTGGCTCTCAATCCATGCCATAACCTCCGTGCGATTGCCTGCCTCTTCACGGAGCGCGAACCGAATATGCACTCCGCGAAACGAATCGAGGCGCGACGCTACTGAGAGCGGCGTGAGCAAGACCCCGCCGCGAAGAGGGACAACGCGCTTGATTTCGCTCCAGCGCAGTACAAAACGATTCCACCCATAGCGTCCTATCACTCCAACATCGTCAAGGCGATAGGTGATGGGAAGGAGGTATTCGCTTACCGCGCCCGTCAGCAAGGCTATCACCGCCAGCGTAGGTAGAGGCTGATGAAAAATTCCCCACGTACAGAGTCCCCCAAACCCGATGCCGAGTAGCAATATCGGCAAGCGCGAAGGCTGTCGCTTCCGCAGATGCACCTGCCAACTGAGCGCGGATTCTTCTATTGGGGAGATGGTGGACATGAAGCGTCTGCGTCCTTAGCGTTGATAGGGCTTTCTTACTTTCAACCCTGCGATGTTGCGAAAGTGTTTCTCGTTGAAGGTAATCAACTCCTCATCAAGCCCCATCACCGTTGAAGCGATAATTGCGTCTACCAGACCTAAGCCACCCGAAAGCCAGAGGCGCGGATATTCATTCACTGCACGTGACCAATCCTTGTCCGTAGGTATGACTACCGAAAATGGGGCGAGCAACGCCTCTGTAGTTCTCAAGTGGGCGAAACTACGACTTCCAAACTTGATTTCCATCGCTGATAGTATGCAGATTCGAGGTGGCTGAGACAAAGAGTTCAACCAGTGGAGAGCGTTTGCGCTTCCATGCTCTAATTCTACCAAGACATCAGTATCAAGAATCAAGCGCGTTTCCAGTCCCTATTTTCCGCAGACTCCCTAAGTCGCCGCGCTATAACTACGCTATCTTCTTCCGTATCTTGATACAGAACGCCGATTAAACCTTGCTCCTTCCAATAGGCGACAATATCTGCGCCGGTCTTGAACTGTTCGGGGGAGAGCGCAGGTTCTCGGTCTGTCTCATTTGGCAGGGGGAGTTCGCCGTTTAGGATTCTGGAGGCGTAGTCTTCCAATGTCAGCCCATGCTTGCGGGCTTCTTTTTCGAGCCTAATCTGTTGATTGGCTTGAAGTTTTACCGCTATAGCCATTTGCTTACCTTTCCTTGCTTACCTATCTCCCTTAAACTCCATTATAGAAGGTTTGAGAGGCAGTGTCAAGTTATCACGAGACACAATCCGACTTATACCCCTACCACGACAAAACGATACGAACGTGACGCAGTTTTCCCGAAAAAAGAGCCTTCGGGGTATAATAGACTGTTAAAATCAATCTCAAATAGCGTCCCCCCACGTCAAAATGGAGACAGACGCAAGGAACGGATAAGCACGATGGCTCTCTCGCGTGATGAGGTAAAGAAGGTTGCTCTGCTAGCGCGGCTAGAGTTGACAGAAGAGGAGTTAGACGCTCAGGCGCAACACCTCAATACGCTTCTTCAGTATGTAGAGGCGCTACAGGCGCTTGACGTGACGGGGGTTCCGCCCACCTCCCACGTTCTGCCTATGGTGAATGTGCTGCGTGAGGACGTAGTGCGCCCCTCACTCACTCGTGAAGAGACGCTTGCGAACGCCCCCGAATCGCGCGAAGGCTGTTTTGTAGTGCCGCGCATCGTGGAGGGAGCCAATGTCTAACCTAACCTATCTTACCGCGCAGGATCTCCGCGCAAAAATCGAGAGCGGCGCGATTTCTGCGCGTGAAGCGGTGACGGCGAGCCTGCAACGTATCAATGCCGTAGATGGTGAGATACGAGCCTTCCTCACTGTCACCACTCACAAAGCCTTGGAACAGGCTGACGCGATAGACGAGCGACGCGCTAAGGGGGAGGAGTTGCCTCCCCTTGCTGGTGTTCCTATCGCCCTAAAAGACAATATGTGTACAACGGGAATCCGCACCACTGCAGGCTCGGTAATACTAGGAGACTTTATTCCTCCCTACTCCGCCACTGTAGTAAGCCGTTTGGAAGCGGCGGGTGCTATCCTCATAGGAAAGGCGAACCTCGACGAGTTTGCGATGGGGTCGTCCACAGAGAACTCTGGCTTTTTCACCTCCCGCAACCCCTGGGATACCGAGCGTGTGCCGGGCGGCTCTTCAGGCGGCGCGGCGGCGGCGGTAGCGGCGGGAGAAGCGACTATCGCGCTCGGCTCCGATACAGGCGGATCCAATCGGCAACCTGCGGCGTTTTGCGGAGTGGTAGGCTTGAAGCCAACCTACGGGCGCGTCAGCCGCTATGGGCTGATAGCCTACGCCTCCTCCCTCGACCAGATTGGGCCCCTCGGACGCAGCGTCTACGACTGCGCCCTCCAACTCAACGCTATCGCAGGGCATGACCCTCTCGATTCCACCTCCGCGAATATCGCCGTTCCCGAGCGGCGTGCGGCGGCGACGTGAAGGGCTTGCGAATTGGTATTCCAAAAGAGTTTTTCGAGCAGGGAGTCTCTGCGGAGGTGGCGGAGGCGGTTCAGAAAGCCATAGAAAAGCTGCAAGAGTTGGGCGCGACGGTGGAAGAGTGTTCGCTTCCGCATACCGAATATGCTCTCGCCGCCTACTACATTATCGCACCCGCGGAGTGCAGTAGCAACCTCGCTCGTTTCGACGGCGTGAAGTATGGGCATCGCACGAAAGAGCTGGCAGGGCATATCGGGCTGACCGAAAAGACCCGCGATGAGGGCTTTGGCGACGAGGTGAAGCAGAGGATAATGATTGGAACCTACGCGCTTTCGGCAGGCTACTACGACGCTTACTACAAACGCGCCCAGCAGGCGCGAACGCTTATACTCCGCGACTACCTAGCGGCGTTTGAGCGGTTCGATGTCCTCGCCACTCCCGTAGTTCCCACTCCCGCCTTCAAAGTGGGCGAGAAAGCCGACCCAATGGCGATGAAGCTCGCCGATGTCTGCACACTGCCTATTAACTTGGCGGGCGTTCCAGCCATGTCGGTTCCGTGTGGCTTCGTGTCGGGGCTACCTGTAGGACTTCAACTCATAGCGAAGCACTTCGATGAAGAGACTCTCTTCCGCGTCGGCTCCGCCTACGAACAGGCTACCGAGTGGCATAATCAGCATCCTACGCTATAATACATGGCTTTAGCGAAAACCAAAGACGGTGGGGAAGGAGCGGGCAATGTCGTCTCCGATTCGGATAGAACTTTTCGGTGAACTCCGTGTGGCGCAGGGCGATATCGTCACCAGTCGCTTCGCCACGCAAAAGGCGGCGGCTCTGCTCGCCTACCTAGCGTACCATCAGGGGCAGAGTCACTCCCGCGAGGCTCTGGCTTCCCTGTTCTGGCGCGAAAGTGAAGCCGCCTCCGCCCGAAACAGCCTAAGCACCGCCCTCTGGTCATTGAGGCGACTCCTTAATCCACACGACGAAACGCCTGACCCCGTTCTGTTTACAGACAGGTCGTCCGTCTCCATTATCGCGGGTAGTATCGCTACTGATGTCAGTGAATTTGAGGAGGCGCTCGCTCGCGCCGAACGCTCATCCTCTCTTTCAGAGCGTATTTCGCTCTATGAGGAGGGCTTGCGCCTTTGGCGCACACCGCTTCTGTCGGGCTTCTATGAGGACTGGATATCGATTGAGCGAGAGCACCTAGAGAGAAAGTACGCCTCCTCTTGCCAACGGTTAGCGCAACTCTATGTGGAAACGGGAGGCTTTGAGAACGCCATAGAGTGGGCGCGTAGAGTAGTTCAAATTGACCCCTTTCAGGAGGAGGCGCACCTCAACCTCATGCGGATACTGGTTTCGGCGGGGCGTTTGGGCGATGCAGTTCTACACTATCAGGAGATGGAACGACTCTTCAAAAAGGAGTTGAAAACCTCGCCATCAAAGGAGCTTCGCCAATATGTGGAGACGATACGAGAGGATCTTTCCGCGCCTATAAACTCTCCTGTTGATTCTTCCGCTCCACTGAAAACGCCCCTCACCCCTCCTCAAAGTGAACTTGCAAATAAGAGCGAGACTGAGGCGGCTGAAAACGCCGCTCCTCTAATACTTGAACCGCGCCCTATTGCGAACGTAAGAACACGGCAAGGGGTGCAGGTCTTTAGCGTTGCGCTCGTTTTGATGACTCTTTTCGTTGTATTTAGAACGCAGAGTGCAACTCCGATTCCTACGCCGCAGAGTCCAACGCGGAGTCAAATAGCCGATTTGCGTCCCGCGCAAACTAATCTCTCGCAAACGAAACCGTCTCATGTAGCCACGTCCGCCCCTACAAATCAGACGAAAACAGCCCCGCAGTCCGCCTCTTCTCCAGTAGCCCCTGCGGCAGTTTTTGTGAGCGAACCTCTACCCAAACCTAAACCCGCTCCTGCGAAACTCCTCTCGGAAGGCAAGACGCTTTGGGCGCAACGCTACGAGAGTCTTGAGGACGAAAAAGACAGCGAACCAACCTCCGTAAAGACAGACGCAAATGGAAATATCTATGTATGCGGCTTCGTGCAGACACTCCATAACGACGTTGACTTCCTCATTGTGAAGTACTCTTCGGACGGTAAACTTCTCTGGCGACAACGCTGGAATGGGCGCGGCAACGACTGCGATAGGGCGCGGTGTATGGCTCTGGACAGTCGCGCTAACGTCTACATCACGGGTGAATCTTATAACGGCGATAGAGAAAAGGGCGGTAGGGATTGGGATATCGCTCTTGTAAAGTTCGATACGAATGGCGTGAAGCAGTGGGAAAGCCTGTATAACGGCGGGAAATGGGACGATGATCGCGCCATAGGGGTCTGCGTAGATACAGAGGATAAGGTCTATCTTGGGGGCGTTTCACATAGCCCTGACCATAAGGCGGAGTATGTTCTTCTAAAATACGACAAGGACGGCAGAGCGCTGTTCCCTCAGCCCATAACGTACAGCTCGCCTGCCGCAGGGCATGAAGACGTGGATATAGGGCTAGCGGACTTTGTGGTAGATGCAAAAGGAAGTCTATATCTGATAGCGGAGATAGTCTATACGCGCAAGAGCGGGGATAACTACTGCCTGATTGCCAAGTACGACTATCACGGCAACCAAATCTGGATGCGCCGCTTTTCGGGCGAGGCGCGTGAAGGCGACAAGGGCAGGAAAATTGCGCTAGACGGCGCGGGAAATATCTTTGTTACGGGCGTAGGCTTCACGCCAAACAGTGGGCGGCAGGGTACGGGAGAGGATATATTTGTGGTGAAGTACGATACGGCGGGCAACGAAATCTGGAAGACCTACTACCGCGACGAACTTACCCCCGGCATCCCGGATGGCTTGGCGATAGACGCAGAAGGAAGCGTTCTGGTGAGCGGTACTATGGGCGCTCCGCACAAAATTCATGTCGCCATCAAGTTTACTACCGAAGGCAAACTGGCTTGGAAGCGCCGCTACCCAACCTACGGCGTAGCCATTCGACTACAGGGTATCGTCGCCGACTCCACAAATAGCGCTTATGTTATTGGGAAAGCGTGCGACACAGGAGCGCCTAAGTCTTCTCAGGCGTTAGGCGATATAGTCGCTACAAAGTACTCGCCTAGCGGAGAAATACTCTGGCAACGCGCCTATCTGGGACCTACTGCCGACCAAGGGAGGGCGAGAGCTTTGCTGATACAAAAAGACCAGAAAGGGAGTATCTTCTCGTTGGGACAGTCCCCGGGCAAGAGATTCCTTGATATAGTGGTAGTTAAGTATAGCCCGTAGCCTAAGCCTCCTCGCGCCGCTCCCTCTCTGCATCCGGCAGAGAGGGGGCTTTTTTGCGTCTGGCAGCAGGTTTTTCACCAGTTTTCGCAACTACTCAGGCTACACTATCCCAATTCTGGGC
>JAPLCR010000021.1 GCA_026392135.1 Armatimonadota bacterium | reverse complement strand
GAACCAGAGACCGTTTGCAATGGTTAAGGTTACGTCAGGGGTACTGCTCACGAGGCTGGCTTGCAAAGCGGCATTTCTGGCGTTGAGGTCGGCAGAAGAGGCTCCGTTGAGACTCAATGCCTTGTCCATTCCTGTTTTCGTGTCGCCGCCTGCGCCATTGAAGACAATCTGTAGCGCGAGCGAGATGCTGGTAGGAGAGAGGAAAAGGTTCTTCTTGCCATCAGACTTTTGTAGTTCGCTAAAGAGATTGAAGCCGAAGGTGCTATTCGTCTGAACCACTTTTGCGTCAACAGGCGTATTTTTGTTGTAGGCTTCTGCCACTGCACGTGGAAGGTCAGCGGGAGCTGGGTTGCTATCACTTCCCCCTGATGAGCAGGCTCCAGTTGCCATGAGAACGACTCCTACGCCCAGTAGAGGGAGAATATGCGGGTTAATTCGTGTCTGAAACATACGGACTCCTTTGGGGTTATTGTTGGGGGGACAACTATCTATAGTATATCGCAGATTCAACTGTTTTTGTTGGACTTAAAATTGAGCGCGGGTAAGCGGCTCCAGCTTTGCCAGTAGCCCGTTTTCCATGCGCTCAATACGGAAGTGAGTACGCAGGGCTAAAATCTCTGTTGAGGAGGGCGGGGCGGTGTTGATGTCGAGATAGATAGGCTTGCCTTCACGCATTTTCGCGGTGATGGTGTCCAAGTCGCTTGCTGTATGCAGGAGAGCCTCTTCTGCCCCTGCGCGTAGGAGGGCAGGAGCACGATGCTCAACAGAGGAGGTGGGCGGAGGGTCTAAAAGAGGTACTCTTTTGCGTACAATCACCTTGGAGGCGTACTCTGCATGGCGCGTCAGCGGTAAGACCTCTCTCTGCGTTCCGCGCAGGAGGAAAGGCTCAAGATAGACGCTATCCGTATCTGTAATCAGCACTGCGTTGAGCGGCAGTGCCTGTGCAATGGCAGAAACTATAACATAGCGTCCTACGGGTTCTGGTTGCCTTACAATCGGCATGGCTACCATTACAAGCACCAACAGCAGAGTAAGTGCCTCAAAACGTGCCAGTTTTGGCACGCGCTTCTCTAATTCGCGCCCAATTCCGCCCCCGCCTAATATAGCAAGCAGTGCTAGTAGCAGGAGGTGGAATCGCAGATCTATCGCAAAATAGAAGAGGTGTACAAAGGTGATAGGGAGAGCTGCAAGCCCCGCAAAGAGTAGGAGTGATGAGGTTTCAGGATGGCTGTTTTTTCTGAGTAGCAGTAGCCCCGTAGCTCCCACTGTCAACAGAAGTATGCCCTCTGGTGAGAGAAACGACATCAGGTTCTTAATGAGAAAGCGCGGTGAGAAAGTGAGTGATAGGTAGTCGTAGGGAATGGCACACCAGTAGTGGTAGCCGTTTCGCCTCCACTCTCCAAAAGTGCGCTGATTGAAAAGGGCTGTTGCAAAAAAGAAAAGGAGTGTTCCGAGTGAGAGTATTGCAGGTTTTTTGAGGCTCTTTGGGCTTTGGCGTAGTGCAGAGTAGAGGAATGGCAGTAGGAGCGCGGCGTAGAGATTACGCAAAGCGAAGCCTACCCCGCAAACGACACTTACAAGAAATAGGTCTTTTGTCCGCTCTACCGCTTTGAACTTCACAAAGAGCAACGCTGCCAGAAGCCCGCACATCAAGGTAGGAACATCGCTCATAATCGCACGGGCGGCGTGTAGAAAACTGAGGCTGCTCAGTAGTAACAGTGCAGTAAGCACTCCCCCCGCCTCCCCCCCCAGCCGCCTTCCTAAAAGGTAGGCAAGGTACACGCTTACAAGGGCGCATAATAGAACGCTGAATATCCCCGCCCCAAGGTTGTTTGGCATAAGTAAGTAGACGGGAGAGAGTAGCAGGAGGGGAAACCAAGGGGCGTAGCGCGGAGGGTGGGGATGACCATTAATCACAATCTCAAACTTGCCCCAAAGCGCAATATGTTGTGCTGAAACCGCATACTCGGTAGCGTCAGGAACGGGTTCAAGGTTTGCCGCAAAGAACGGGTCGCGATAGAGCCACACAAAGGCGGTTAGAAGTACAAGAAAGGCTAGTATTCGGGGCGTGTTTTTCGCAGAGAGCATGAGGTTGTCGCCCGTGTGAGTGTTGGAATTTGGTTGATGTTATTATAAGCGGACGCTCTCCTCTCTGTCAAGAGGGCTTGCATCTAAGCCCACGGATAAGGTAATCTTATATTTCAAATAGGGTTGCGAATGATATGTGGAGGCATCACAGTGGCGTTTTCTAGTATTCAATACTTAGTCTTTTTTGCGGCATTGCTTTTTCTGATGAAGATTGTGCGGAATGAAGACGCACGAAAATGGATTTTGCTCGGCTTGAGCTATATCTTTTATGGGTTTTGGGACGTTCGTTTCGTTCTACTCTTAGCGGGTATGTCTGTTGGAAACTACTACTTCGGCAACCGAATACATCAGGCGCAAGACCCCGCGCAACGCAAGCGTTGGCTTGTTATTGGCGTAACCGCGAACCTCTCCGTTCTGGGTGTGTTTAAGTATTTTAACTTCTTCCTTGCGTCGCTGTCTGCCGTAATGGGAGGAAGAGGGGTCGGCTCGCTACACATCATTCTGCCTGTTGCCATTTCGTTTATTACGTTCGAGGTCATCAGTTATATCGCGGACATCTATCGGGGAACGACCGAGCCTGCAAGGGATTTTCGCGAAGTGGCTCTGCTTGTTGCTTTCTTCCCGCACCTCATTGCGGGTCCTATTCTGCGCCCCAAGCAGTTTTTTCCTGAGTTACGTCACCCCCTTGTTATCACAAAAGAGAACCTCTTTCGCGGCGGGCAGTTCTATCTATTTGGAATAATAAAGAAAGTACTAATAGCGGATAGGCTCTCTATCTTTGTGGATGAGGTATACAAACACCCACAAGACTATAGCGCACTGACGCTCTGGTTGGCAGTTATTGCTTACGGCATACAGATATTCTGCGACTTCTCCGGCTATAGCGATATGGCTATCGGGAGTGCAAAGTGTCTTGGTTTGGAGATTCCGCCTAACTTTAGTATGCCCTATATATCGAAGAACATTACCGAGTTCTGGCGACGATGGCATATCTCGCTGTCGAGTTGGTTGCGGGACTACCTCTACATCTCTCTAGGGGGGAACCGTAAGGGCAAAGTACGCCAATATGTCAACCTCATGCTAGTTATGCTTTTGGGAGGGCTGTGGCACGGCGCGAGTTGGAGTTTTATGGTGTGGGGCGGAATGCACGGTTTGGGGCTGGTGGTGCATAAACTTTGGATGGAGGGCATTGGCAAGAAGGTACCCGATAACTCTGCGATGAAAGCGGTGAGCTGGCTCTCTACCATGATTTTTGTCTGCATTACATGGGTGTTCTTCCGCATGAGCGACTTCTCTGTTTCGCTGATGATAGTGCGTAAAATGTTGGGGATAGGGGAGGGCGCGGGGATTGTTTGGCTATATCGTGACCTTCTCTT
>JAPLCR010000612.1 GCA_026392135.1 Armatimonadota bacterium | reverse complement strand
TTCTGCAAGGCTTCGATAACTGCCCAGACAGCCTCGAAGCCCTGCTCATAGATAAGTTGGAACTCTTCACGGGTTAGCATAATTCTATTCTCGGAGACTTTATACTCAAACCCTACTCGCTTTCATAGGGTGAGTAGTTACGAAACGGAAATGCTTCGAGGTAATGATGCCCTGGCTGAATGGACGAAGAATCGCCCGTCTGGCTTCTTTTTACCATCCTCTGATAACAGTGTCATACGGCATCTACCGCAGATAAACAACTGGGTCAATAGTCACTTTACGGACGTTCCAGCTAAATCAAAGTTTTTCCGCGACGCAGACCCGTTTCTCATTGCCTATGCACGGGAGCATGGTTATACCGTTGTGACCCACGAGAAGTACAGCGAAAACACCACAAAGGTAAAAATCCCCAATGTGTGCATACAGTTCGGAGTCCCCTACGTCAATACCTTCGAGATGATGCGCCTTGTCGGAATAGAACTCAAGATATAGTCAGGCTTTCCGCATTGGGGGTTGGCGTATGAGTGACAGAGCTATAAGCGGAAGGGCTTGAGGATAGCGAAGAATATGAGAACGACGGACACCAGTGAGAAGGGCTTGGAGGCGTTGATAGCGCGTCACCTGACGGGCTACGCCTCGAAAAGCGAGATGCAGGGAGGCGATTCGGTAGCGGAAGAGAGATGTCCCTACGGAGGCGTTGGCTACCTGCTCGGCGATTCTCAAGACTTCGATAGAGATTACGCGGTTGACATTGTGCAACTACGCGCCTTCCTGCAAGAGACACAACCCCAAATCGCTTCGCAGTTGGCTCTTGACACCGATAATCCGACCCGGCAAAAGTTTCTGGCGCGGCTTCAAGGGGAAATAACGAAGCGCGGGATAGTGTATGTTCTGCGTCATGGAATCTCTCACACCAGCGCCGCGCATATCAGTCTCTTCTACGGCTCGCCCTCCGAAAGAAACCAGAAGGCGCGGGAGCAGTTCGCGCAGAATCGCTTCTCCATCACCCGCCAACTCCACTATAGCAAGAATGACGCTCTACTCTCCCTCGACCTGTGCCTCTTCATAAACGGACTGCCCGTCGCCACCTTTGAACTCAAGAACAGCCTCACAAGGCAGACCGTGCGGGAGGCGGTTGAGCAGTACCAGCGAGACCGCAACCCCCGCGAACTCCTCTTTCAGTTCGGGCGGTGCATGGCTCACTTCGCCGTTGACGACCATGAGGTTCGCTTCTGCACGGAGTTGAAGGGTAACGATTCGTGGTTCCTGCCGTTCAATAAAGGCTACAACGATGGCGCGGGAAATCCCCCCAACCCGGACGGCGTCAAGACCGACTATCTCTGGCGCGAAGTTCTGACTAAAGAGGGGCTGACCGACATCATCGAAAACTACGCCCAGATTGTCGAAAAGGTAGACGAGCGCACAGGGCGCAAAAAACGCGAAGCCATCTTCCCGCGCTATCACCAGAGGGATGTCGTTCATAAACTCCTCGCTGATGTTCAGGCGAACGGGGTAGGCAAACGGTATCTGATACAGCACTCTGCGGGTAGCGGCAAAAGCAACTCTATCGCATGGCTCGCCCATCAGCTCGTAGAAATCGAGCGAGATTCCAAACCGCTCTTGGATTCCGTGATAGTGGTCACTGACCGCGTGATTCTCGATAAGCAACTAAAGGACACTATCAAGCAGTTCGCGCAGGTGGGGAATATGGTGGGACACGCCGATGGTTCGGGGCAACTCCGCGAGTTCATCCAACAGGACAAAAAGATAATCATCACCACCGTTCAGAAGTTTCCGTTTATCCTGAACGATATAGGCGACCTGCATCGCGGGAACTCCTTTGCGATTATCATAGACGAAGCGCACTCCAGTCAGAGCGGAAGCACGGCGGCGAAGATGAATATCGCCCTCTCGAACGCTGGCTCGGATGATGAGGAAGAGGACACGGAAGACCGCATCAACCGCATTATGGAGGGGCGCAAGATGCTCTCCAATGCTAGTTATTTCGCCTTTACCGCCACCCCCAAGAACAAAACCCTTGAGATTTTCGGGGAGCCTGAGACGGCGGGCGATGGAACGGCGCGGCGCGCCTTCCACTCCTACACCATGAAACAGGCTATTCAGGAAGGCTTCATTCTGGACGTGCTACAGAACTATACCCCTGTTCAGAGCTACTACAACCTCGTCAAGACGATTGAAGACGACCCCGAATTTGATACGAAAAAGGCGCAGAGGAAACTCCGTTACTACGTTGAGTCCCACGAACACGCCATTCTCCAGAAGGCGGAAATCATGGTAGACCACTTCCACAGTCAAGTCTTGGCGAAGCAGAAGATTGGCGGACAGGCGCGGGCGATGGTGGTCACGTCTGGCATCCCTCGCGCCATAGAGTACTATCACGCCTTCACGGAGTACTTGAAGGAGCGAAAAAGCCCCTATAAAGCCATTGTCGCCTTTTCTGGAAAACAGGAGATTGGCGGAGTGGACACTACTGAGGCGACCCTGAACGGCTTTTCAAGCAAGTATATAGTAGACAAAATTCAAGAAGACCCGTATCGCTTCCTAATTTGCGCCGACAAGTACCAGACCGGATATGATGAGCCTCTGCTTCATACGATGTATGTAGACAAGGGGTTGTCTGGCATAAAGGCGGTGCAGACCCTCTCCCGGCTGAACAGGGCGCGACCAAAGAAGCGCGATACCTTTGTGCTTGACTTCCAGAACGACGCTGACACGATTCAGGCGGCGTTTGACGACTACTACCGAACCACGATTCTCAGCAGTGAAACCGACCCGAACAAACTGCACGACCTCAAGACAGACCTCGACGGGTATCAGGTCTACGCCGACAGTCATATAGAGGCGCTTGTCGAGCGGTATCTAGGCGGAGAGAGTCGGGAGCGGCTCGACCCCATTCTTGACGGGTGCGTGCAGGTGTACTGCGACACGCTCGATGAGGACGGGCAGGTAGACTTTAAGAGCAAGGCTAAAGCCTTCGTTCGCACCTACGGCTTTCTTGCGTCCGTGCTTCCCTATAGCATCGCCGCATGGGAGAAGCTCTCCATCTTCCTGAACTTCCTCATTCCGAAACTACCCGCGCCGAAGGAAGAAGACTTCTCGAAGGGCGTTCTGGAATCCATTGACATGGATAGTTACCGGGTGGAGGTTCGCTCCGCGCTGGCTATCGCGCTCACCGACTCGGATGCCGAGATTGAACCCGTTCCCGCAAGCGGTGGCGGACACCTGCCAGAGCCTGAACTTGACCGCCTCAGCAATATCTTGAAGACCTTTAATGAGCAGTGGGGTGATGTTGTTTTTAATGATGCGGACAGGATAAGACTGGCTATGATTCAAGACATACCTTCTAAGGTATCGGCAGATACGGCATATCAAAATGCGATGCAGAATTCCGATAAGCAGAACGCCGAGATTGAGCATAATAGGGCGGTTGACAGCGTCATGGTAGGGCTTGTTGCAGACCATACGGAACTATATAAACTCTACAGTGATGACCCTTCGTTTAAGAAGTGGCTTAGAGATATTATATTCCAAGCGACATACCAGCCGCCCCCGCGCCCTTAATCTGGTGAAAATGAAGCCCCTCGAATTCGCGCTACGCGGCGAATAGAGGGGCTTGTGAGTGTTAGCGGCTAGTTCTCTTCGAGGCTGGCGAAGGAGACAGTAAAAGTCTCCCGTTCCGGTACGCGCTCTATCCCTTCCATGAGTTCGCCCGTCTCCTCAAGCCGTCGTTTCGCTTCGTCAAGGTAGGTGGCTCTATCCAGTTCCTGCCGTGTTATCACGAATGCAGGAAGGCTCTCGGTAGCGTATTGAAGCGCGTTCCCGTTCTCTTCGATGGAGAGACGCGCTGGGACGTGTCGGAAACGTAGCGTACCCTGCAAGGTGTGGAGGGTCTTGCGCCTGTTCCCCTTCTTCGCGAGTTCTTCCCGCGCCCAGTGTTCCAACTCCCCTTGATAGACCCGCTTGAGGCTTTCGGCTTCGGAGTTGAGCGAGGCGACAAGTCTTTCGGCTTGACACTTTACGCGGCGCGTCTCCGCTTCGAGGTTGGCGAGTTTGCGGAGATACCAGAGGGCGGCGGCTTCGCTGGTGATGTGGAACTCTTCTCGTTTCTCTTCTGTCTGGTTCATTCTGGTTTGCCTTTCTGTATGCTAACCGCCCCTAGTTGGCGATTCTAGGGGCGGTTCCGATTATTCCTGAGTGAGTAGCCGGAGGAGTGTTTTCGCCCCTCTGAGCGTCGTGACCTCGGCGATGGTCTCCCCGTTCGCATCGAGGAGTTTCCAAGTCCGACAACGCCCCGCGGTGTCAATCCATCCGCGAACGATTTTCATAGCGGCTCGCCCTCCTCTTCTTCGTCCTCTTCAAGGGCGGGAAAGTACGCTTGGACGTTCTTCACGTAGGCGGCGACCTCTCGCAGGTACTTGCTCATTTCGGCAGGGGTGGCGGGCGGGTCTTGCGCTTGACTTTCGAGTTCCCATAGCAGGTACTCGAAATTGCCGTTTATCCGGCGAACCGCGCTCTCAGTAAAAAATCCTGAGAAGGATTCCGGTTTGGTTTTAGTGAATACAGTCATTGGTGTTCTTACTCCTTCGGGGGTTTGAATGAGGGGGGAGATAGAGGGTTCCAGCCTCTACCTCTCCCCGTTTTGTTGTCTATCTCGCTAGGGCGGCGGCGCGGCATTCGTACCACGTTCGCCCGAACTCCTCATCTTCTGTAGGCGCTTGCGAGAGAAGATGCTCCTCGTATTCCGCCTGAATTTTCTCTAAGTTCTTCCAACCAATCCAATGCTTGCAGGTATCGTTATTTTTGAAGCAAGGACAGGAGCAGGTTTCCCAGAAGGTGTCTATCTCGTAGTTCGTTCCTTCGTTGCTGGTGATTACGAGGGTATCTTCCGCCTTGCGGGTGAGGGTGTATCCATCTTCCCAAAGACGGGCGGCGCGGGCGGCGATGTTGGCTTGAAGGCGGGCGGTGTTGAAGTTCATTTGAGTAATCCTTGTGAATGCTTCCGTTTCCGTGAAGTCTTACTTCGTTTGTTTCTTATGTCTATATTATACACTAATCCGTTTAGTGTGTCAATATATTTAACCAAGAAAATTAGAAAATATATTGACATACCTATCGGGGTGTGGTAGTATAGAAATATACTTAACGGAAAGGTGTAACTATGGAAGATAAAGAGGTCATAAGCGAGGCTATGAGGCTCTTAGGTAGTCGTAGAACTCCGAAAAAGATTGAAGCGTCGGCGGCAAACATTCGCGGGGTAAACGAACGGCGCAAAGCGGAAGGGCTGACGGAGGAGCATAAGGCGAAATTGAAAGCGGCGCAACTGGCGCGAAGGGCGCGAGAGCGAGAGGCGGCGGGTGTAGTCAAAATAGAGGTTGACCCGAACACGCCGAAACGGGGGAGAGGGCGACCTCCGAAAGCGACGGCGGAACAGGCTACCCTGCCGACAGGCGGGGCTGATAATGGCGCGTAGCCTCATCAAGTGGGGCAAACTTGGGACACAGAAGAGAAGGGGCGGAACGATGGAGAATACAATGATAGCGGCGGAGGCATTCGCCGAACTCATGCGGAAGATGGCGGGGGGAGTTCTTCGCGACCTTGTGGCGCAAGACTACGAGAGCGCGACGCGGGGCGCGGAAGCCCTGCTTAATGAAGCGCTTCGCCGCAAGCAGGAGTTTCGTCACGCTCTAGACATGGAGAACCCGGACAGGTTCGACCTGAACGCACTGGCGGTAGACCCGAACGCGCCGAACGATGAGGCGGATGGGTTAGCCTACGATTAGCCGCGAAAAATGTTACGCCGTTTCTCCGTGTCACGTAGGGCGAAAACGCCACTACCTTGAGGGATATTGAAGCATGGAAACAAGGAAATGACTATCACGATAGACTTGACACCGGAAGACGAGGCACGGCTTCAACAGGAGGCGAAACGGCGTAGCGTAGAGCCTGCCGAATACGTGCAGTCTCTGGTGCAAACGGCGCTACAAGACCGCATCTCCGCTTATGGCAAATTCAAGGGGCTTGTTCCTACCGTAGACGAGTTCCTTGAAGAGAAACAACGGGAGAAGGCGAGAGAAGAGGCGAGAGCGAAGGCTTTGGGCGGCTGAAAACGCGATTCAGGGCTTCCTCGCAGGATTCCGACAAAATGGGGATAATTCGGGGTGGCTGTTGTTATCCGCTTTGGAAGGGGTGAATACTGAATTCTGTCGGATTTTGGTTCATTTTGTCGTTATTCTGTCGGAGTTCCCCAAATCTTTTTTTGAGATAACCGATAGTATTCTGTCCGTTTTGTCGTTTCTGTCGGTAGTAACTATTTGAGAGGGCGTTTAGACCCTCGAAAACACGTAGATTCAGCGCTTCCTTGCAGGCTTTCGGCATAGGGCTTCGAGATAGGAAAGGGGTCATTTTGACCTATGATTCAGGACTTCCTTGACACGGAAGAGGTCACTGGTTCAAATCCAGTACCGCCTATTGCATTGAACAGTTCCTATCTCAAAAACTTTCCCTAACGCGCTGATTGCCTTCTTGAAAGCGATTTCAGGAGGGCTAAAAGTGTTTGATTCACGGCTTCCTTGTAATGTCTTAGCAGACGGCTCTTTGAGGGTTCAAGACCTTGAAACCTTCGCTAAAGAGTGGCTTCTTGACGGCGAAATCCTTCAACATAGCCCAGACACCTTGACGAATCGGCGGCTCTATGTCCGTAATCTCCTCTGGTTCTTGAAGCGAGAAGGCTTCGAGACCGTAGGGACTTAGTACTACAGTTGTAGATGCTCTACTCTACGTTGGTTTCGGTGATAATGGCAGACTTTGGCAACCGCCTGGTGCTCTCTCCGCCAAAATGACCAACGCAACCAGAAAAGAGGACTGCTCACTCCTTTGAACACCAAGCACGAGAGAAGTTTGCGTATCTCGCCAACGCTCAAGCGCACAACAGCCCGCGAGACTGCTTGAACTCCCTCAGCGTATCGCTGAGGGCTGGCTCCTCTTTTTGTGGCATCGCAAGACACTCCAGATTGAGCCGTTTCTGGATGAAGAGGTCGAAGCCCTTCTGTCCGCGGCGAGCAGGAGCCACTACGCGAAGCGAGACGAAGCCATCCTCTGGCTTCTGCTGGACACAGGGATGCGGGCATCAGAACTGTGCGCCATCACCATGGCGGATTTAGACATGACGGCGCGGTGCTGTAAAATCCAGGAGGGCAAGGGCGGCAAGTCTCGCACGGTCTGGCTGGGAAGCACGGCGGCGAAAGCGATATGGAACTATCTGAAATCGGAGCCTCACGAGCCGCATGAACCGCTGTTTTTCAATAAGCTAACGTGAATTCGGGATAAGGCATCGCTCTGATGAGATAGAAACGCACCAAACCATATCTCAAATGGAACGCCTCAAAGCCCATTTCTAGAAGGAAGCACCTCTCAAAAGCACTAGAAAACGGGTCTCTTTTGTTCCTTCAGAGCAGGAAGACTCCTCTCCTTCGCGAAGGAGAGGTTGGGTGAGGTTATGTGGAAGCCCAAACTCACGTTAAGGCAAACTAAACGTGCAGAAAACCTGCTTAACTTTGTTCCACAACCGTTTGGACAAGCAGGAGGAAGGAATTCGCTCCAACAATCTGGAACTGTTATGCGACACACCTCAACACATCTCTATTCTGACAACGCTTTGGGAGACGAATCGGCATCATGCGTAAACTGCTCTCACTCACATCCTTTGCTTTGCTCGTCGCACTGGTCGGGCTGGCGATGGCGCAAACACCTAATGCGCCCCCAAAACTCGATCCGAAGGCGGTTGCCTTCTTCGAGACGAACATCCGCCCTCTCTTGGTCAAACACTGCGACACCTGCCACTCGAATCGAGCAAAGCAGGTCATGGGTGGACTGAAACTCGATTCGCACACGGCGTGGAAACACGGAGGCGCAACAGGTCCCGTTATTGTGCCCGGCGACCCAGAGAAGAGTCCGCTCATTGCAGCTGTACGATATCGTGGAAAACCGATGCCCATGCCGCCGGCAGGAAAACTTTCCGATAAAGAGATTGACCTACTCGTTACATGGGTGAAGATGGGCGCGCCTGACCCACGTGGACATTCTGCGCCTGCAACCAAAACACGGGGCATTGACATCGCTCAGGGCAAGCGATATTGGGCATTCCAACCACTGCGGCGTATCGCGCCGCCGAAGATCAAAAACAAGGCATGGACGCGCACCCTTCTGGACAACTTCATTCTGGCGAAGTTGGAGGCGAAAGGACTTCATCCCAACCCTCCCGCCGACCGTAGTCGCCTGATTCGCCGCGTCGCTTTCGATCTGCTCGGACTGCCGCCAACGCCAGAAGAGGTCACAGCTTTCGTCAACGATAGGCACCCAGATGCCTACGCCCGCCTGATAGATCGCCTTCTCGCAAGCCCACACTATGGTGAACGATGGGGGCGCCACTGGCTCGATATTGCCCGCTTCGCCGAAAGTCATGGCTACGAACAGGACTACGACCGCCCCTATGCCTACGCCTACCGCGATTTCGTCATCAAGGCGCTCAACACCGACCTGCCCTACGATCAGTTCGTGCGCTGGCAGATAGCAGGAGATGAATTTGAGCCAGAAAACCCGTTGGCACTCATGGCGACGGGCTTCCTTGGAGCCGGAACACACGCCACGCAGATCACCAAAAATCAGGTCGAAAAGGAGCGCTACGACGAACTTGACGATATGCTCTCCGTTACGGGAACCGCCTTTCTCGGACTGACCTTGGGTTGTGCTCGATGTCACGACCACAAATTTGACCCGATCCCGACTCGTGACTACTACCGATTGCTCTCCACCTTCACCACCACCGTCCGCAGTGACCTGGACATCAATATGGACCCAGAGGGCTATCGGAAGGCGAAAGCCGACTTCGACCGCGACCACGCAATGAGGACTACAGCCCTAACACAGTACGAGAAGGAGAGGTTACCGGAACGCTTGGAGGCGTGGCTAAAAGGCACGAAACGTGATACACAGAAGGCGAGCTGGTTCCTCCTCGAAGTAGTAGAGCCGAAATCCGCAGGGGGTGCAACGCTGACACTACAGTCCGACGATTCCCTCCTCGCCAACGGCAAAAACCCCGATTCCGATGTCTATACAATCACGGCAACAACCCGTCAGAGGAGTATCACAGCGGTTCGGCTTGAAGCACTGGCGCACCCCTCCTTCGTGAAAGGGGGACCGGGTCGCGCCAGCAATGGCAACTTCGCCCTGAGCGATTTCAGGGTGACCGCCGCTCCCCTCAACGGCAAAGAAAAGCCCGTCGAGATCAAAGTACGCGGGGCGCGGGCAACCTTTGAGCAGAAAGGGCTACCAGTCGCTGCCGCGATTGACAACGACCCGAAATCGGGGTGGGCAGTAGACCCAGAGTTCGGCAAAGACCATGCGGCGGTTTTTGCGTTGGAGACACCGCTTGACCTACCGGGCGGCGCGAAACTGACCTTCACTCTGAAATTCGACACCAACACGGGACACAGTATCGGAAGACCTCGCCTCTCCATCACCACACAGCCTGAAGGGGTCGCTTTTGATGCCCCGTCACGTCCCGAACGCATTTCGAGGGTGCTGGCGGCGCAGGAGAAGGGCGAGACGCTGACATCGGAAGACCGTGTTGCCCTGTTAGCCTGGTTCCGAACGCTTGACCCACAGTGGCAAGAGCTCCACCGAAACGTTCAGGAGCATCTAGCGCAAGAGCCGAAGCCGCCGCTCCTGAAGGCGATGATCTGTAGCGAGGGCGTGACCGCCATTCGCACCCACACACAGGGCGGAGACTATCTGGAGCAGACGCATTTTTTGCGACGCGGCGACCCGAACAACAAGGGCGATATCGCGACACAGGGGTTTCTACAAGTTCTGATGAGGACACCGGAAGGAGAGAAGAGCTGGCTTTCCGCACCTCCTAAGGACAGTCACACCTCATGGCGGCGGCGTGCGCTGGCGAACTGGCTGACAGATACGGAGAAGGGCGCAGGACATCTGCTGGCGCGGGTGATTGTCAATCGCCTATGGCAACACCATATTGGGCGAGGCATCGTCGCCACGCCCTCGGATTTTGGAGCGCAAGGAACACTGCCCTCGCACCCCGAACTCCTCGACTATCTGGCATCGGAACTGATTCGCAACGGTTGGCGGCTCAAACCCCTGCATCGCCTGATCCTGCTCAGTGCAACCTATTCCCAGTCCGTTGCTACACCCGACCCCGTCAAGCGTAAGGCAGATCCGGAGAATCGCCTCTGCGGAGTTCGCCTGCGTCAGCGTCTGGAAGCGGAAGTTTTACGAGACGCTATTCTGAGTGTCGCTGGCGTGCTTGATGAGACTATGTACGGGCATGGAACGCTTGATGAGAGCATGAAGCGGCGTAGCATCTACTTCTTTGTGAAGCGTAGCCGCCTCGTCCCGATGATGACCCTGTTCGATGGTCCAAATGCCCTACAGAGCATCGCTATCCGTCAAGCGACAACCGTTGCACCCCAGGCGCTCTATCTACTAAACAACAGAGACCTCCGCGCCTATGCTCATGCCTTCGCACTGCGCCTGACCGCGAAGAGAGAGGTCTCTTTAACAGCAACAGTGGAGCGTGCCTATCGCCTGGCACTAGGTCGCCCACCCACCACATCCGAAGATTCTGATGCGCTGGTCTTCCTACAACAACAGTCTGCCTCCTACCACTCTGACCGCCTGACCGACCCAGAAGGGAACGCGCTCACCGACTTCTGTCAAGTTCTGTTGGGACTGAACGAATTTGTCTTCGTGGAATGAAAGCACCCTCTTAATGAAAAATGAACCACATCTGATCGCATCTCCGAGTCCGGTCTATACGACACGTCGAGATTTTTTAAGCCTGACGGGGTCTGGTTTTGGAATGCTTGCCCTGAACGCCTTGATGAGCCAAGAGGGGGTGCTGGCACAGAAGCCTGTAGCAAACGGCGCAAGGCTCGCCCCAATGGCTCCGCGCCCTGGACATTTTCCGGTGAAGGCGAAGAGCGTCATCTGGCTCTTTATGAACGGAGGACCGAGCCAGGTGGATACCTGGGACTATAAGCCAGAACTGGAAAAGCATCATGGGCAGGAGTTAAAGGGCTTCGACAAGGACACAGGTTTCTTCACCGATTCAGTAGGTCCGCTGATGAAGTCGCCGTTCCAATTCGCACGGCACGGACAATCTGGAACATGGGCTTCAGAGATTTTCCCAAATCTAGCGCAGCATGTGGATGAGATGGCGTTCCTGCACTCCTGCTTTACGGAGACCAACAACCATTCGCCCGCACTATTTCAGATCAATACGGGCATGAACCGTATGGGCTTTCCGAGCGTCGGCGCGTGGGTGACCTATGGACTCGGCTCAGCCAGCCAGAACCTACCGGGCTTCGTCGTGATGTACGATACGTTGGGACGTGGACTCCCCAAAGGCTACGCACAGAACTGGGGTTCCGGTTTCCTGCCTGGCATCTATCAGGGAACAGCACTCAATGCACAGGGCGCTCCGATCAACAATCTCGACCGCGCCCCGGAGATCAATGCCGCTCGGCAACGTGCCCAACTGAACCTGTTAGCAAAACTGAATCTAAGTCACCTCCACCAGAATTCGGAAGACCCACAACTGGCGGCACGTATTGAGAGTTTTGAATTAGCCTATCGGATGCAGATGGCGGCTCCCGAAGCCCTCGACATCGAAAAAGAGCCGCAGGCGATTCGTTCTCTCTACGGTCTGGACGACAAGCGGTGCGCCCATTTTGCCAAACAGTGTCTTATGGCGCGGAGGATGGTGGAGCGCGGTGTCCGATTTGTGCAGATATACAGTGGCGGCGAAGAGAACGAGAAGAGCTGGGATGGACATACCAATATCGCCGACAACCATCGCGGCTTTGCAGGCGAGACGGACAGACCCATTGCCGCACTGCTTACCGATCTGAAACAGCGTGGGCTGCTCGATTCCACGCTGATTATCTGGTGCGGCGAGTTCGGACGGTTGCCGTTGGTGCAGAAAGGCGGTACAGGTCGTGACCACAATCCCCACGCCTTCACGACTTGGATGGCGGGGGGCGGTGTGAAGGGTGGTGTCCACTACGGTGCCACGGACGAGATTGGGCACAAGGCGGCTGTCAACCGCGTGAGTGTCAACGACCTCCACGCCACGATCCTGAGATTGATGGGCATGGATCACCTAAAGATGACCTACTTCTTCAACGGACGCAACTACCGCCTGACCGATGTTGCCGGAGAGGTCGTCAAAGACATCCTCGCCTGACCAGTGCTGGTTTTTCAACGGTGCAGGCGATGCAACCCAAGGACTTACAGGGCATAATATAATAGACCTCTTACATAAGTCGGTTTTCACGAAACTAGAGGAAGACCTGCGCCCGCCTGTCTCTCACGAGTGTATCCTCCACTATTTTGCCGTCTCGTACAATCACTATGCGTTTGCAAAATTGGGCGATGTCGAGTTCGTTCGTAACCTTTACAATCGTTCGCCCCTCGTTGTTTACCTGCTGAAAAATCCCCACTACCTCCTCGCCCTGCTCTTGGTCACTCTCTTTAGACACTCTAGGTTCACTCCTCTTCCTCTCGTCAAGCGAGAGCCGCTTTCATAAACAAGGCGGGATTCCTACCGTCTACCTCTCCAATAAAAATGCCTCTATCTCAGACGCTCAGTGTCAAACTGAGCGTCTGAGATAGAGGGCTAACTCCTCCTACGTACTTGTGAGTGGGTATTGGGGAGTATGCCATGCTTTTAAGCGTTACCCTGCCTATCGAAAGTTAAGGGTTGAACGAACCGTTTTTGGATACTGGAAAGAGGAAAAAGAAGGCTCGCAGGCGGTAAGACCCCCGAGCCGTGGTAGATCACTTCCTAGGCTCCCGTCACGGTCGCGAGGTCAACATACCCAGGTTACGTAGCCACTCGATGCAACGATCTCCCCAAGTAGAGACCGGTAGAGAGGTCTTGCGAACGCCGAACCCGTGATCACCTGCTCCGTAAATGTGTAACTCCGCTGGAACCCCTGCCTTCTTGAGAGCAAGAAACATCACGGCACTGTGCGCTGGATTCGCGCCCGGCTCCGTGTCGCCGAATGCGTGTACCAAGAATACGGGGGGTGTTCCTGCCGGAATGCGAATGGACGGCAACAGTTCCCACGTCTTGATATCCACAAGGTAGCCTGGATAAGCCGCCATTGCGAAGTCTGGACGACAACTCACCTTGTCAATTTCGTCCATAGGTTCGTACTTACGCTGGTCGAAGTTGGTCGCAGTAGCAATCGCGAGATGCCCGCCCGCCGAGAAGCCACCGATACCGATTTGGCTCGGATGGATACCCCACTCCTTGGCTTTGCTTCGCACGAGGCTGACGGCGCGTTGGGCATCCAAGAGAGGACCGGGAGCGGGGATAGGTTCAGGTTCTCCAACACGGCGCGGCACCCGATACTTGAGGACGATACCAGTGATCCCTTTGGAGCAGAGCCACTTGGCGACCTCCGTTCCCTCCAAATCCCATGCGAGGTTCCAATAACCCCCTCCGGGGCAAACGATGAACGCCGCGCCTGTGTTCTTCGCTTTCGAGGGGCGGTAGACCGTAATCGTCGGATGGGTCACTCCTGTGATCCAGGTGGCTGTTTTCGTAGGTGAGTCCGAAGGATCACGGACGCGCTCCGGGGCGATGGGACCATACTGCCCGATCTCGGAGTCCTGAGGCGTATTGCCGGGCCAGACATCGAGGACAAGCGGGGTTTTCGATGTCTCCCCGGCGCAGGCAAGAAGCGGAGCCACCATCATAACCATAAGAACTGGTGTTAGTAACATGAGTTGTCCTCCCTTTCATCCAGAGCAACTCCTCTAGGGCAAGCTCGATGGAAAGCAAACAAGACACGGCATCACGCGAGGCAATACGACGGGCACGCCCCGTTCTCCAACCCAATGCCAACTCTATCGGGTAAGGAGACAGATGCAATAGAGAACAAGCCGCTTCACCGAACCCTCTTTCTGCAAGGTGGTCATCGTGAGGTGGAAACCACTCTCATTGAGGAAGGAGAGTTGGCTAAGGGAGAGTTCCCCCGTTTCTCTAAAAACTCTTTGCGTTTTTCCGAGTCTCTCTATTGGCGATACGGCTCTTTGTTTTAAGACAATACCTGCTATTCGACACGTATCCGAGTGATTTCTCAACGAGAAACACACTCTTAGTTGCGGTATCCATTTTCTGAAGCACAGACATGAACAGCCGGAAGGAAGGCGGGGCAACTCCAATCAGAGTTTGGAAGGTTTTGGGCGCATAGACTATGGGCGATAAATTTGCCCATTTCGCGTGATGGGTACGCTATTTGCGATGCTCTGGTTCTTCTTGCCAAGGTCAAAAGTGTCTTTGCGTGTGTAGTTATAGATAAGCCCTGTGCGCGAAGTGTTCGTCGAGTTACCGCCCGCCTTATGAATGACCCGCGCAAGAAAAAAGAGGCAATCCCCCGCCTTAAAATCGAAAGTCACGCCCTGAGCATCGTACTTGCGCTTGTCCGCCACCTCATTATGCCTGCTACTAACCGACTCCAACGGCGTGATATGTGGCAACGCCCCCAGTTTGTGGCTCCCCGGAACCACATTCGTCGCCCCCGAATCCGCGTCCATAGCATCCAGATAGACGATCACAGCCGCGTTTCTATCGTTGGTCTGTGGGTCGAAATAGTCCGAATCCTGATGCCAGTCGCGGAAATGACCCGGGAAACGTGGCGGCTTCGTCACAAAGCAGGTTTCATAAAAATTAAGGTCAGGACCAATCAAGGCATCCATGGTCAGCGCGATAGTCGGGTGAAATATGAGATCGTAGAAACGGTCATCAAACAGAGGTAGGTCAAACCCGTTCCACAGGGCACGGGGGTTGAGAGCATCACGCTCGGCAGAGGGAATGTCGGCGCAGAAGAGGCGCGAAATGTAGGGGTGGTCGTCAGGAGTCAGGAAGAGCCGCGCCATCGCCTCACGGTAGGTCTGCACTTGGGTAGGAGTGAGGGCGGCGCGAAGGACGTGGTAGCCGTTCTCCTCAAAAAGGGCTTTCTCTTCGGGGGTGACGAGGGTTGTCATGGTGTTCAGCTTCCTTTGGGATAAGGCTGCGAAGCCTTTTGCTATTCCAAAATACCCTTGATAATCTCAATCGTCAATTCTAATTTATCTGAGGTTAGACTTCCAAGTTTGCGCGATATTCGCCGTTCGCTTACCGCGAACATATAACTTGGGCGCAGATAACTTTTGCGCCGAAGACTTCCGTTTTCGATGTCGGCGATGTCCAACGCAATGATATAAGGCTCATCCGCTTGTTGGGAGATAATCATGCAGAGCAGGTAGTCTGTATCTCCCGCATAACTCCATGAAGCGAGAACCAACGCGGGGCGCGGCTTTTCGCCCGTCGCCCCCGAAAAGGGGAACGGCGTAACGACAATACCCTCCCTTACAAATCGCACCACGCTTCGTCCTCCGCAGGATTATCCCAAAGACGCGCTAAAGCCTCCTCGCTGGCAAGGGCGGTGAACTCGAAAAGCGCTTTTATCTCGCCAAACACTCCCATAATGTTCAACTTTCCGTCCTCTGTGATGTTGGCGTAGTCCGCTAGAACCGCTAGAGTTAAGTCCATGTCACCCCCTCCCTACAACAACTATTCACTATAAACTTCACCTCGCTGTAAAGGGTTTCCTGCAAAGCGCGGAAAATACAGTTTTTGAGTTAGGGACTTGCTATGGTTAAAATGTTCCAAAACCTCTAGGGAAAGAGAGGCTATCGTCCAACAAAACCGCCTACCGCCCTAGTCACCCCTCGCCCAGAATTGGGAGAGGGGACGGGGGTGAGGGCTTCTGGTGTTCACATGGAACACTTATTCCTTCGTAAGTCCCTTACCCCATTCAAAAACCGCCTACCCCCGCGCCTCCGCCAACAGCTCCTCCAGTATCGGGCGCAACTCCGCAGGAAGACTCAGCAAAACTGCGTCGTCCCGCTTCTCGCGCCACCGCACCGCCTGCCCTCGCCTCGCCCCGCCTTCTGCCATGCGCGATTCCACGCCTCCGCCACCGCGTCCGAGATGTGAGGCGCGAAGAGCGCGGGGATAGCCTGTACCATCCTCATAGCGACATCGAGGAGAACGCTATGCTGGTTGTACAGGCTTGCCAGAGTCTCTATCCGTTCGTCCCAAAGAGCGAAAGAACCGATGTTTTCGAGCAAAGCGCGGCATATGTCTCGACCATGCCCTTTCCAACCTACCGAAGATACCTTGCTAGACGGGTAGGAAAAAGCGACATCCAAAGTGGAGAGGCAGTGTGTCCAGTCTCCCGTCATAAGATATATCTCTGCTTTTGTAGAAAGGGCTAAGGCACTTTCAGGGTCAATCTCTAGAGCCTTGTCGACACTCTCCAACGCCTCCTCATAACGCTTCATGCCACCTAAAATAACACCGCGATTATACCAAGCAGATGCATCCCGAGGGTCAATCTCTAGAGCCTTGTCGTAACTCTCCAACGCCTCCGCGTAACGCTTCATGTCATCTAAAACGCCACCGCGATTATTCCAAGTGTTCGCACATTGAGGGTCAATCTCTAGAGCCTTGTCATAACTCTCCAACGCCTCCTCATAACGCTTCATGCCACCTAAAATAACACCGCGATTATACCAAGCGTTCGCATCTTGAGGGTCAATCTCCACTGCCTTGTCATAACTCTCCAAAGCCTCGTCGTAACGCTTCATGCCACCTAAAATAACACCGCGATTATACCAGGCGTTCGCACATTGAGGGTCAATCTCCACTGCCCTCTCATAACTCTCCAAAGCCTCCTTAAAACGCCCTAATTCGCTAAATAGGATGCCCCGATTAAGAGCGTCGCCCAGACTACTATAAGCGTACCCCTGCTCGCCTTCTAAGGTAACTCTAGTCTGTCCAAATTTTGGAAGATATACAGCGATAGAGTCCGAAACAGGCATTAGCGCCAATGCCGCTTCGATATGTGAACGTTCATACCGACTCTCTAAAGAACAACTTGCAAGCCGCTCTTCCAGCGCGCTACGGTCATACCAGTGGCGCAAAAAGTCCACAATCAGTTGAATCGGCTTCCCCCGACTCTCCTTCACCTCAAGAGCGAGGCGCATAAGCGGCTCTCGCAGTTCGTAGTAGTTATCGCGCCCCATGCGCGCGTTACGCACATAGCCCTGCTCCCCCAAGCGACGCAACTGCACTGAGACGGAAGGGGATTCCATCATACAGTAACGCGCTATCTCCGAGACGGCGACAGCCCCCCGCTTCTCAATAAGGCACTCCACCACCTGCGCCTGTTGCGGCGAGAGCGTGTCTAAGCGAGACTGATAGTAGGGGGTCAGGTCGTCTAGCATTTTCAGGAAGAGCGGAACGAGTTCGTCGAGCGTGTCCTTCGTCAGAACGCTCGCGAACAGAATCCAGATGCGCGGATGCCCCCCCGCCAGCGCCTCGATAACCTTGAGGCGGTTCCTAGATTGAGGCGTTTTCAGGAAGGCGGAGAGTTCCCCGTCTTCCCTCTCTTTCGCCACTCTTGCGAGAAGCAGGGCGGCATCCTCTAGGCTCAACTCTTCCAGCGCTTCGACGTTAAAAAAGCCGTAAAAAGGAGATTCGTAGTCGCTCATCTCTTCCGTAAGGATAGGGGTCGTCGCAAGAACGAGCGCGTTCTGTTCATTCTGTAGGTAGGCGCGAAACGCCCTCTGCCCGCCCTCCCCGATGCGCGTAAGCAGGTCGTTGAAATTCTCCACGATGAGGAGTAGCGTGTAGCCTTTTAGCCACTTTGTAAGAAGTTGCGTCGCCCTCTCCTCGAAATCTGCGGGAGAGTTCAGCAGAGCGTCCGTCTCATTTTTTAGGTCAGAATCGCGATACTCCGCCGCAAGCCTCTCCAAAATACGCCGCGCCAGATGCCCGAACGAGCGCACCCCCCGCTCCTCCTCCTTCAGCCATGCGATACGCACGCTCTTGTCAATATCGGCGCTCTCTTCGGCGCTACGAATACGATGATAGAGAAGCGTGACAAGGTGCGTTTTGCCCATGCCGCGCGCCCCCACAATCAGAGTGTGACGCTTCGTAGGGCTGGTGGCGCACTCCCAAACATCCTGCATAAGACGATCAAGCAGTCTATGTCGCGCCTCCTGCACAAAAATATCTTTCAGTAGTTGGTACGACATCACGCTTGGCGAAAACGCAGAGAGAAAAGCGGTTCCCTTTGTCATGCGATGTTCCTTAAAGCCTTCCATGCGTCGCGGATAAAGTTACGTTGAAACTGATAGCCCCGTGCGCTTCTCTCGATGTAGAGGTCTTGCTCAAGCAGCTCCAGTATCTCGAAAAGGCTCTGTTCTTTGGTCTTAGGTGCTTTGAGTTTCACCCGATTAAGGAGCGTATCCACGAGGAGAGGCTGTTCATGCGCGAGCGCGTCTAAAATAAGGAAAGCGGTCTCCCCCTCTTTTTTCGCGTAGTATATCTCAATACGTTCGCGATAGTGGCGAAGATAGAGCGGGTCTTGGGGGGAGTAGAGCAGTTTATAACGGAGTTCAGGGATATTCGCAAGCGCAACATCCGCTCCGTTTTGATGGTCGCGTACACCTTTTGCAAGATGTTGAATGTAGAAGGGGATGTTGTCAACAGAGGCGGCTATCTCCTGTGCTTTGCTACCGCTCACGGGGATATTCGCGCCCGCCAATAACGCCGTAACGAGGTTAACCGCATCCTCTTCACTGAGGGGCGGCAGGAGTTCGGAGGACATATCGTTTATAGCGGGATGATTGAGTCCTTTACCGCGCAGTTCCGTCAGGATATGGTGTAGACCAATAGAACCCGTGAAGACCATGCGTATAGATTTCGTTTTGTCGTCGTGGCGAATCGCCCGCAACGCGCTCAAAACCTGCATCGCTACCGCCGCCCCATTTTTGCCTCGCTTCATGTTGTCTAGCATCAGGGGTATCTCATCCCAAAAGAAGACTATACGCCCCTCTACCGCTTGCGCCGTCTCCACAAGAATTGTTTTGAGGGTGAGTTCCCAATCTCTCTGCTGTGCCGGAGGGAGTTTGAATATCCCTTTAATCTCTACGCCGCCAAGAGACTCTCGCAGGCGCAGGAACATCTCTTTAGCGCGTCGCTTATCAGGAAGTTGTTCATGAAGGTCGGCGAGTATCGCTTCCAGAAACGCTTCTGGGGTCTGTATATTCTCTAAGTCACGATAGAGCGCGATAACGTCAGTAGGGGATTCCGCGCACATCTTTTTGATAAGGGAGGTTTTGCCCATGCGCCGCTCTGCGTTTAGAACAACGCTTTGGTTATCTAAATCGCGCCACAGTTGCGCGATAACCCTGCCTCTTCCAACAACGTCGCTAGGGCTTAATGCGGCTCCTGTATTGATTCTCATTGTCGCTCTCCTCCTGCCTTTTAATACCCAACAAATTTGTCATGTATTTATTATAACACATAACAAATTTATTATATAACAGATTTGTCAGGTATTTTCAAGAGCGCAAAAAATAGAGGCGCAACTACACCAATACCTTCACAGGCTGTAGCATCCCCCCGACGAGCCGCCCAATCCCGACCACCTCCCCTGCGCTATCGCACGCCGCGACCCGCTCCGCGTCCTCCCCATCAACCACTACCGCACGCCCCTGTCGCAGCCACGCTACGCCTAATTCATCCAGCGGAATCTGAGTCCAACCCGCCAGAGCCAGCCGCAAAGGAATAACACTCTCTGCAATCTGCTCCGCCTCCGCCAACCCCTGCAACTGCTCTAGTGTGAACGATTCTTGTAGGGTGAAGGGGCGCGAAACGTCTCCAACCTCCGTGCGGCGCAGAGAGTGCATGAGAGCACCCGTTCCCGCTACTTCGCCCATGTCGGCGGCGAGAGTGCGGATGTAGGTTCCGGTGGAGCAGGAGACTTCGATACGCGCAATAGGATGTTCGGTGGGGGTGAAGGCGAGGAGTTTGCAGGCAAAAATCTCAATGTCGCGGGGGGCGCGTTCGACGGTGATACCCTCACGCGCCAACTCGTACAGCCGCTTGCCCTCGTGGTGGAGCGCGGAGACCATCGGAGGAATTTGGGACTGCTTTCCCGTGAAGCGAACGCAGAGGGCGTGGACATCCGCCTCCGTGATGTGAGAGGCAGGGCGTTCGGCGAGAACCACGCCGCTTGCGTCTTGCGTGTCCGTCTCTTTGCCGAAAACGACCTCCGCAACGTAACTTTTTCGCGAGGATGAGAGGTACTCGGCGATGCGAGTCGCGTAGCCGAGGCAGATTACTAGAACGCCCGTCGCGTCGGGGTCGAGGGTTCCTGTGTGTCCTACGCGCTTCGTTTTGAACAGCCTGCGAGCGCGGTTCACCACGTCGTGCGAGGTCATTCCTGCGGGCTTATCTATCACGACAATGCCGTTGTGTTCAGAGACCTTTCGCATTCAGGTGTCGAATCGCCTCCTCCACAACGCACCGCTCCGCCTCTTCTAAGGGCGGGTCTACCGAACAACCTGCGGCGAGATTATGTCCGCCGCCGCCGAAAGCCGCCGCGATTTCGTTGACGGCGACCCCTTCGCGTCCGCGCAGGTTCACCCGAATTTTGCGCCCCGGTATCTCGCGGAACATCAAGCCGACATAGACCCCGCTAATATCTCGCGCATGGTTCACAATGCCGTCCGAGTCCTCATCTGTCGCGCCCAACTCCTCAAAATCTCTCCCCGTAACGTGTTCCCACGCGATTTTGCCATCCTCTGTGCGTTGCAGAGAGTTTAGGGCGCGGGCGAGTAGTTTTTGGCTTGCGTAGGAGCGATTTGTGTAGATCTGTTCGCAGATTTGAGCAGGGATAGCACCGTGCTTTTGAAGTTCAGCCGCGAGCCGGAGGGTTTGAGGGCGCACATTTGCGAACATGAAGGAGCCAGTGTCGGTGATAATACCCGTCAGAAGACATTCCGCTACCTGCGGCGTGACCAGAGTTTTGCCTGTCGCTCGTTCCAGCGAGCGAATCACGCGCCAGATAAGCTCCGCCGTCGCCGCCGCCTTCGCATCCAGAAGCTGGATGTCTCCAAAGGTCGCGCCAAGCACAACATGATGGTCAATATCTATCATCAAAGGTGCAGACTCAGCCACCGGCAGAAGGCTCGTTCCGATACGGTTGAGTGCGCCCGCGTCGCACACTACGGCTAGGTCAAAGTCTCTGCGCTCCGTGTTGCGCTCCACCCAATCCGCACCTGGAAGCCCTTTCAAAACGGCAGGAACGCCATCCGCCGCGAAGGGAGTAGCATCTTTGCCAAGTGCGCGTAGTGCCGCCGTCAATGCCAGAATACAGCCCAACGTATCTCCGTCCGGGCTGATGTGCGCGAATACGGCGATACGTTGGGCATTTAACAAGGCGCGTGTGGTGCGCTGGAGGGGCGTACTCATGCTTCTTCGGGAGTCTCCTCATCCGGTAGAATGGGGTTTAGCTTTCTGTCTTCCTCAATGTCGTTCAGAAGCGCGAAGATACGCTGACCACGCTCTATACCGTCGTCATAAGCAAATATGATTTCAGGCGCAACACGCAGACGCGCCTGACGAGTCACCTCGCCTCGCATAGCCCCCACCGCGCCGTTGAGCACTCTCAGTGTCTGTTTGCGTGCCTCTTCATCACCCATTACGCTGACGAAAACCTTAGCGTGACGCAGGTCGTGTGAGACGGTTGCACCCGTAAGAGTCACAAATCCAATGCGCGGGTCGCGCAACTCTTTGCGAATCAACTCGCTCAAAATGTCTATTAGCTGGGTCGCAACCCTTTCCGGTCGTATACCACTCATGATTCTATTCTCGCAATCTATGGACTAGAGCATCTCCAACGCAACCTCGCCAACTTCTACGGCTGGGTTGCTCTCTATCGTGTCCAAAACCTTGTCCAAAACCCGATTAACGTGAGCGGCTTCATTCGCAACACAGGCAATGCCAATAGTAGCGCGGCGCCACTTATCGAGGTCGTCAACCTCCGCAATCGAGATATTAAACTTGTGCCTCGTAGTCTCAATGAGGCTCTTGATAATTTGCCGTTTGTCTTTCAACGACTCTGTATCGTGTAGATACAGCACAATGGTAAGGGTTCCTATGTGCATCTTGTTTGTTTGTAACGCTAAACCCTCGCTGTAGGGGCGTTCGTGAAAAGATAAGCAAACCTTACTACACCCACCTCATCCCAGCCCCTCCCCTTGTCCAAGCTTACTGGGGTATGTATTTTGAGCGATGAGATAGGGGAGGCTTATCTGTACCCGCCCTCATCCCGTCCTGCGGACACCCTTCTCCCAATTCTGGGCGAAGGGCTTGACCTATAGGTGGTTTTGTAGAGCAGTTCACAAAATCCGTACATACCCCTGTGAGCTTGTCCAAGGGGAGGGGCGAATGCCCAGTCTTCAAAGCCTTCTAAAATCCTCAAAAAACGGGAGCATCCAGATCTCCCTCTGTGAAGGGAGATTTCGAGAGGGGGTCGTTATCGCTCTAGTTGGCGCATCTCGAAGCACTCAAGTATGTCCCCAACCTGTACATCCGTCCAGTCCGAGACAACGATACCGCACTCGTAGCCATGCTGGACTTCACGAGCATCGTCCTTGATACGGCGTAGAGTGTCGACGCGCCCCGAGGTAAGCTTCTCTTTCCCACGGAAAACGCGTACTTCCGCGCCGCGTCGGAACATTCCATCCGTAATATAGCTTCCTGCAATAACGATACCGCGCGGCGTTTGGAACCGCTGACGCACCTCCGCTTTGCCCAAGATAGTCTCTTCGTAGATAGGCTCCATAAGACCCTTGATAGCTCGCTCAATGTCTGCGGTAAGGTCGTAGATTATGTTATAAAGGCGAACATCCACCCCATCACGCTCTGCCGCACGTTGAGAGGCGACATCAGCACGCACATTGAAGCCGATAACGATAGAACCCGTTGCAACAGCAAGGCTAATGTCCGACTCAGAGATACTGCCCACGCCACTCAGTTTGACGCTGATGCTCACCTCTTCATCTTCATTATCTTCTGTTATCTTATTCAACTGCCCGATAATCGCCTCAACACTACCCTGAACGTCACCCTTCACAATCAAGGAGAGGTCTTTAATAACGCCGTCTTGTGCCTGTTTCGCAATATCAGCAAGGGTAAGTCGCTTCACTGGTCCACCCAAACGAGAGAGCCGCGCCTTATCTTGTCGCTTCTCCGCAAGTGCCCGTGCTTCTTTTTCGTTCTTCTGAACCTCTGCAATATCACCGGCAGCAGGCGTAAAGTTAAGACCACTAACCTCAACAGGGGTGGCAGGTCCCGCTTTCTGAAGCCGTTCACCACGTTCATTGATCATGGAGCGCACTTTGCCGTAGGCAAGCCCCGCAACGAGGTTATCTCCAATACGAAGCACACCCGATTGAACCAAAATCGTCGCGACAGAACCTTTACCCGGCTCGACTTTCGCTTCGATAATCGCTCCTGTGGCATGACCATGAGGGTCTGCTTTGAACTCGTTTATATCCGCAACCAGCAGGATATATTCCAAAAGGTCAGGAATGCCCTCTTGCGTCTTTGCCGAAACTGGAACGGCTATCACGTCGCCGCCATACTCCTCCACAAGCAGCAGGTGTTCGGTAAGCTGCTGTTTGATTCTATCAGGGCGTGCATCAAGCTTATCCATCTTATTGATGGCTACGATAATGGGAACCTCAGCGGCACGGGCATGGTTGATAGCCTCTACCGTCTGAGGCATAATGCCGTCATCTGCCGCCACTACGAGGATAACAATATCGGTAACACTTGCGCCACGCGCCCGCATTTCGGTAAAGGCGGCGTGACCAGGGGTGTCGAGGAAGGTGATTTTGCGCTTTTCACCGTTATGCTCCACCTCCACCTGATATGCGCCGATATGCTGTGTAATTCCGCCAAACTCTCCTGCTACTACATCGGCTTTTCGTATCGCATCGAGAAGAGAGGTCTTTCCGTGGTCAACGTGCCCCATAATAGTGACAACGGGGGGGCGGGCTTGTAGTGCGCCGCCAGGGGCTTTATGCTTGTTGCCTGCGCTAAGAAGCGGCTTCTTTTCTACCTTGATAGCAACAATAAAGCCATAAGCACCCGCAAGCTGCTCTGCATCAGCACGGGAAAGCCGCTGATGTGGAGCGACAAGCTTGCCGAAATCCATCAGCTTTTTTACGGCAACGTTGGGTTGAATCTGCATCGCTTCCGCGAGGTCTTTCAGAGTCGCATCTGCACCAATCTCCACGATTTTCTGCTTTACAGAGGCTGCCTCCATAAGTGAGCGCACTGTGTTTGCTGTCTCCGTATCCACAACGGAGTTTGCGCCTTTTGCCTCCACACCTAAACCGTGAAGTGACGCTATCAACTCTTGCGAAGTGAGCTTCAACTCTTTCGCGAGGTCTACAATACGTATTCCGCCTGCTACTGCCATGCTTTCCCTCCCCTTCTCTCATCAACTATGCGATTTTAGGCTTTAGGGGGCGTATCTATTACCGCCGCCGCAAAGCTGGTCAACTCTTCAAAAAGCGAGTCCGATAAGGCACTTACCTTTAAGGCGCGTTCAAGTTGCTTGCGCTTTTTTGCGAGCGCAATACACTCGGTTTTCGCGCAAAGGTAGGCACCTCGACCCGATATTTTACCGCGTGCATCGTGACAGACGTTGCCGTCGGGCTGGCGGACGATGCGCATTAAATCGCGCTTTTCATCCGTCGAGCGACACGCAACGCAGGTTCGCACCGGAATATGTTTCGTTTTCATCTATGTTCACGTGAGGGCGAAACGACGGGGCTCCGTCCGTAAAGGGCGGTAGAGTGTTCGGATTGGCAGAGGGCAAGTGGCTGTTGGTGGAGGAGAGGAGAAACTTTTGGCGGACACGAGGATATGTCGCCGAAAAGCGTTTCAGCCACGAAAGCGAGGAGACGCCGCTAAAGGCGTAGTCCCGGACAGTTCGATTATGACATCGCTTCTCTCCCATTATGCCGACCTCTACTACTCACTACAGCATTAGTGAGTTCAGAGGCAATCCTGATTGTCTTCATTGTCGTTTCAACCGTCTGTTTTCCCGTTCTGAATAGCAAATTTGGGCGAACGCAAAGGCTCGCCCCTACTTACGAATTCTCTTCTTCCGTAGTTTCTAGTTCGGTCTCATGCAAGACTTCCGCCTCACTCTCCTCCGATTCGTCTTCCAGACTCTCTAGACCATCGGTCATTGCCATTAACGTAGCACGAGCGACCTGCGCTTCGCTACGAATGTCTATGCGCCATCCGGTAAGCCTTGCCGCGAGGCGAACGTTCTGCCCCTGTTTTCCAATGGCGAGAGAGAGTTGATTATCAGGAACCGTTGCCAAGGCACTCTTACCATCAGAATCTATCGATACTTTCACGGCTTTGGCGGGAGAGAGGGCTTCTGATATAAACAAGCCCACATCCTCATTCCAACGCACAATGTCTATCTTCTCGTCGTAGAGTTCGTTTACAACTGCCTGTACACGGCTACCGCGGTGTCCTACGCACGCACCTACTGGGTCTACCTTCTCATCGCGGCTCGTTACGGCGATTTTAGAGCGTGCGCCCGGCTCACGGGCAACGCTTTTAATCGTTACGATACCGTCCGAAATCTCAGGAACTTCCAACTCGAATAGGCGGCGAATGAGGCTGGGGTGGGTACGCGAAACGATAACCTGAGGTCCTTTAGAGGTCTCTTTTACCTCAAGGACATAGACCTTTAGTCTATCATTATGGCGATAAGGCTCCGATTCAACCTGCTCTTGGGGGGGAAGCACTGCGTCCAACTTACCGAGCGAAATAAAGATGTTACGCCCTTCGCGACGCTGAACGGTTCCAGTGACTACCTCTCCGATGCGATCGTTATATTCGTCAAATATTTTGCGCCGCTCCGCTTCGCGGATCTTCTGCACCACTACCTGCTTAGCGGTCTGGGCGGCAATGCGCCCAAAGGTCATGGTATCTACCGAATTGCTGATAACGTCTCCAAGTACAGCAGCCGGGTTGATCTTGAGTGCCTCCTCCAGTGTTATCTGGTTGTGAGGGTTTCTGACCTCTTCTGAGACCACGCGCTCACGAAAAACGCGAAATGGAGTGGTAGAACCTCGCTTGGTATCTATGACGACGCGGATTTCGCCTTCGGTAAGATAGTTCTTCTTGTAGGCGGTAACAAGTGCTGTCTCTACGGTCTCCACAAGTATCTCAAGGGAGATGTCTCTATCTCTCGCTATTTGTTCCAAGGCTTCTAAGAATTCACCATTCATTATGTTCGCGCCTCTCCTGCTACCTTTTTCAGAGGAACACAACCGAGTGTCTTCACCCGTCTGCTCTCTTAACTATTCTGGTATGCGGGAACTCTCTACAGAATCGCTAAACAAAACAAAAGAGCGGGTATGACACCCACTCTGGACGAGCAAGCGTTTGGATTGTGCCTTAGAGTGTACACTCTAAGCGGTTTTTTGTCAACGGAGAAATTCGCAATGAGGAGGGGGGAGTATACTGTGCGAAAAGGCTATGAATGCACTATCCTTCGTAATCCCTTTCGGAGTTACGATG
>JAPLCR010000102.1 GCA_026392135.1 Armatimonadota bacterium | reverse complement strand
TAGGCTCTGGAGTTAGGGGCGCGAAACGAACTTCACGGCTTGTAATATCGCCGCTTCATCCGCATCCAACTGCAACGTCTCCACGATTTTGCGTATGGAGAGTTCTGGAGCGGTGATAATCTCCTCGTAAGATATCTCTGCATAGTTATACTCACTCTCAGAATACCGCATACATTCGCAGAAGTAGATTTCCGAAAGGCGTATACAGTCCTCTCTATTAAGCATGGAGAACCTTGGAAACACCTTTTTGGTATCTTTAAATAGTCGCCTTTGAACAGCGCGAACTGCCGCTTTCGGGTCGTACACCGCCTGTTCAAGTCGCTTCCACAGACTACCTCGAACCGTTTTAACCTCGTGCGACTGGGCTTGTGCCCGTGTCATTAAACTTGTAACAACGCCCTCTACTTCCCGCGTTACGTGCAACAGATGTGCCGAAGGAAAGACCTCTAACCAATAGGGAAGCGTCAGGCTGTTGCGGGGGTCTTTCCAGCCCCAATGCCCACTATAGTTCTCAGGTAGAGAGGACAAGTAGTCCTGCTTTAGGGTTGAACGGCTTGCCCGAACTATTGTTTCAACAGACCTCTGGGCATACAACGTTTGCCCCTGACTGCGCCATAATCTCTTCATTCAACAACCGAAAACTCGTCGCCTCACCATATCCATTTTGTCGCGCTATACTACTTGGAACGCTTAGTATCTCAGCGTTGTCCTGTTGAGAAAGTTCAGGGTCAACATAAACGCCTAGAATGTGCAATAGTCCCGCTACAAGGCTCGTGCCAGAGCGGTGCATCCCTATAATGATAACAGGATCAGACAAACGTTTGAATTCATCGGAGAGGGCGAGAGTATTTTTTGCCGTAGCCACCATGCAAATACTCCCTTCCAAATACAATATCTACTGTCTGCACTGACCTCAAAATAGAATAACATGAATTACTCAAACAGCACACGTTGTTATGGCATAGGGGGCGGCGGACGGTCTCCGCGATGACCAAACTCTTGCTGCCACTTTTCTTTTTGCTCTTTGCGTATGGCACGAAGTTTCTCGAACTGCTCTCTATTCAGAATTTTGCGGATACTCTCTTCCGTCTCGGTATGAAGCTTCAGCATCTGCGCGTTGATTTGCCCCAGTTCATTACGGATAGCCTTCTCCCGCTTACGGTCAAAATCGTACTCGTCTGTTACCTTTTCACGCTCTTCAAACAGCTCACGCATACGCTTAAACAGGTCAGAACGCCTCTTGTGAATCTCTTTAAAGAGTGTTTCCATCTGCTCTTGTTGTTGTGTGGTCATGCCGACCCTGATGCGAAACTTCTCTCTCTCTTCTGGCGACATGGGGGGAGGTCCTCCCCCTCCCATACGGGGACGGCTGGACGGCTCTCCTTGCCCCAAAATGCTGCTACTGGTCACTCCCAAAAAACTGAGCGAAATTAGCAATAAAAGGGTTCTCTTCATCAGTGTTGCCCCTCTTCTGGTAGCGCAAAGCCTACCTGATACGCGACACGAGTCTGATTATAGACATATTCGCTTTCGTCCACTCCCACACGGGAAGCCCCTCCGTCAATGGTGGTAGCAGGCGCAAGCGTCGACTTCTTCACTACTGTTCTGCCGTTAGGGTCTACGGGGGCTACTACACTGGGCTTGGGGAGAAAGGCTAAGACAAGTGCCGCTGCTGCCATAGTGGTCAGTGCGAACCCTGAACTCACCCTCCACAGGCGTGGAACGACAAATCGTTTTTTACGCGGAGTGAGTTGGAGTGACACTTGTGACCATAGGTCGGGCGAATGGAGTACAGGCTCCGCTTCTGTAAAGAGACGGCGAAGCGACCTCTCACTCTCCAGCGAGCGGGTGCAGGCAGTACACGCCGCGCAGTGGTCAGCGAGGCGTGCCTCTTCCAATAAGTCTAAATGTCCTGCAACGTAATCAGATATTTTTTCTTCACATTGTCGGCAGTTCATGATTCTTGCTCCAGTATTGCGCGTAGCCGTTGTCGTGCGCGTGAAAGGCGGGTCTTTAATACTTTGTATGAAAATCCAGAGATGACTTCCATCTCTTCATAACTGCTCTCTTCAAAATAGTAGAGAATGATGAGCAGTCTATCGGCATCACTCAACTGCTTGAGGGCACACTGTAGGTGATGGTACTTGTCGTCCATCTCCATGCGATTCAGTGCCTCGTCTTCAGCGTTCTTCACTCCGGCAGAGCCTAGGTTCGTCTGCTCTAGTAGGGGAATCTGTTGCGGTCTCGATTTTCGCCTCTCAAACAGGTCTCTCGCCATATTGAAAGCGATGCGGTAGAGCCACGTTGAGACTTTAGAGCGGTATTGAAAACGGGGCGCATACTCCCAAGCACGAACGAGAACATTGAGTGTGGTCTGTTCGGCATCCTCTGCCGAATCTAAAAACCGCATCAGGAATCGGTAGATCGGCTTCTGATAGCGTCTTACCATCTCCTCCATAGCGGGGCTGTTGCCTTCCGATATGAGACGTAAAACGTCTTCATCGGACAAGGTTT
Source organism: Armatimonadota bacterium (assembly GCA_026392135.1). GTDB lineage: Bacteria > Armatimonadota > Chthonomonadetes > Chthonomonadales > Chthonomonadaceae > CAIJLM01. The sequence continues at coordinate 2,407 of JAPLCR010000102.1, read as the reverse complement.
GCAACATCGCCGGAGTTGTGTATCGCAGTTCTATAGCCGTCATTCCTGCCCTTTTCCGTTTCGCTAGCGTACTCTACACTATTACAGAGTTAGACGGCTATCTCCTTGTTTGGCAACAGTACCGAGCATGAATCCCTTACTTTTGGGAGGCGAGATACTCCGTTAAGGTCTTCATATCTGCATCCGATATTTTGCCCTCGAAGCCAGGAGAGAGGCGGCATCTTTTTCGCCTCCAATATGAGTCAGTTCGGGAGCGTTTCCACCGCCCTTAGAGCCTAGTTTGTGACACCCCGCGCACTTCGCTGAGAAGATAGAAGCCCCATCCCCACCACCTGCTCCGCCGCCAGCCGCACTGGCACTCTGCTTACTGCCAGAAGAAGACGAATCGGAGGGGGTCTCCCCTTTGTTACACCCCATGATGATGAGAAACAGAGTCCCCAAAAGTAGGAGTGTCCCTAGAAACCTATTTGAACGCATATAGCATACTCTCCTTGTAGGTTAAGATAGATTGGATACGGAGAGAGGGGCGCGACTTGTTCTCAGCAAACGAGATAAATCTACAAACCACGCCCTCTCTATAACACAGCTACGAAGGCAACTCTTTGCTAGTAGGAGGCTCTACCGGCTCTTGAGGCTTCTCAAGGGGCTTTTCGGCGGGCTTGGTCTGCTCTTTCGCCTTGTCTTCCATCCGCTTTTTGAAAGCCGCACCCTGTGGCGTATTAAAGATTCTCTCCATCGTCTTGTGGTCGAGTTGTCCCTGATTCTGTTCACGTAGCTTACGTGCCTCTTGTTCATTTCGCACAACACGGGGGGTCAGGAACACCAGAAGCTCCGTTTTGTTGGTGGTGACATTTTTCGAGCGGAAGAAGTTGCCAAGCAGGGGAATATCTCCCAGTATCGGTATCTTATTCTTGGTGGTACTCGCCGTACTCTTGATGATACCGCCTAGCACCACCGTCTCATTGTCTTTCACGCTTACCGTAGTCTGTGCTTCACGTTGGTTTACAATGGGCGAACCAAAACTGGTGTAGCCTTGTAAGTCGTTCGCAGTTTGGGTCACGTCCATTGTTACATAGCCGTTGGAGGTGATACGAGGCGTGACCGTAAGCACGATACCCACATCCAGATAACTGGTAGAGGTGGTAAAGGTTCCGTTCGCGTTTTGCGTCTGATTTGAGACGTAGGGTAGGCTCTGGCTGATGTTTATTTCGGCAGAGGAGTTATTACTCGTAAAGATGCGCGGTGTACTCAACACCTGAAAACGTGTGTCCGATTGAACTGCCTGCAAGAACGCACCGTACCCAGCACCTGTCAGTGTGTACCTAAGTCCTTGAGGCTGTGCTGTGTCGGCGGCGGATCCGAAGGCAGAGGTCGTCACGTTGTTACCGGAGGTGAAGTTCCACTCAACGCCCAGTTTGTTGGATGCGTCCAGCGTTGCTTCGACGATAAGAGTCTCAATCATCACCTGCTCTGGAATTTTATCCAGTTGCTTGATAATGCCCTCTATAATTTTCCTGCTCTCAGGAGTAGCCACAATGATAATGCTATTGGTGTTGATGTCGGGTATCACCGTAACACCACCCGTGAGGTCACGTACATTGATGAGCTTGCCATCCGCATCGTAGCCCGTCATCGTGCCGCTGCCGCTCTGGTTTCGGTTGGTGTTGCCGCCTCCGCCATTTCGGTTCTGACCGCCACCGAACTGACCAAAGCCTCCTCCACCGCCGCCAAAGCCCCCTCCACCGCCAAAGCCGCCGCCACCAAACTGTGCTACCTCTATGCCTTGTTGGTCAAGAAGGTTCTGCTGTACCGCATCGCTCTGCGCTTGTGCTGCCTTGCTGATACTTGCCGCACTACGCCCTAGGCTCGCGGGTTGGTTGGTGGATCCACCCGCTCGGTTGCCGCTGTTGCTGGAGTTGGTTCTGTTAGCAGTTCCTGTTCCGGTGCGCCCCGTCGTGTTCCCTGTCGAGCGTTGCCCTGAGAACGCTTGATTGAGGAGTTGAGCCACATCATCGGCGCGGGCATTGTCCAGAGTGAGGACGAAGGCACTGCTCGCGTAGACAGTGGGTCTGTCCAACTGCTTAATGGTTTTTTCTACGATACGAAGGGTCTCTTCACTTGCTGTAACGACGATCGTGTTTGTGCGCGTCTCTACGGCAACATTCTGGTTGTTCTGGTTATTACCGCCTCCGCCAAAACCACCTCCGCCAAAGCCTCGGAAGGGATTGAAACCTCCGCCCCCCCCCGCCGCCTTGCTGTTGGGTCGCTCGTCCGCCACGCCCACTATTCGCGTTGCTTACCAGAATGCTCTGCACCACGTTCGACAAATCTGCGACGTTCGCATACTGGTGCGTGAAGACGCGCGTCTGTTGCGGCTGGTCGGTCTGCTTATCAATACTCTTAATAA